>JBDTUL010000025.1:0-23245 GCA_040007735.1 Gammaproteobacteria bacterium
GCGTCATCGCCGACTTCACCTACACCGAAAAGATGCTGCAGTACTTCATCAACAAAGTGCACGGCAACCGCATGCTGAAGCCCTCGCCGAGAGTGCTCGTGTGCGTGCCGTTCGGCTCCACGCAGGTGGAACGCCGCGCCATCCGCGAATCCGCCGAAGGCGCAGGCGCCCGCAACGTCGCCATCGTCAGCGAGCCCATGGCCGCTGCAGTGGGTGCGGGTCTGCCGGTGCACGAAGCACGCGGCTCCATGGTGCTCGACATTGGTGGCGGCACCTCCGAAGTCGCCGTGTTGTCGCTGAATGGCATCGTTTACGCGAACTCGGCCCGCATCGGCGGCGACCGGTTCGACGAAGCCATCATGAATTACGTGCGTCGCAATTACGGCATCCTCATCGGTGAGGCCACCGCCGAGCGCATCAAGATCGAAATCGGCTCCGCGTACCCTGGCCAGCAGGTGCGGGAGCTCTCCGTGAAGGGCCGCAACCTCTCCGAGGGCGTGCCGCGCAGCTTCACGTTGAACAGCAACGAAATCCTGGAAGCTTTGCAGGAGCCCCTGCAGAGCATCGTCAGTGCCGTGAAGCAGGCACTGGAGCAGACCCCGCCCGAGCTGGGCGCGGACGTGGCCGAACGCGGCATCGTGCTCACCGGCGGTGGCGCCCTGCTGCGGGATATCGACAAGCTCCTCACGGAGGAAACCGGTCTCCCGGTCGTGGTGGCGGACGATCCGCTCACCTGCGTCGCCCGTGGCGGCGGCCGCATCCTGGAGCTGATGGATGAGCTCGGGCCAGGCCACTTCGGCCTGGAATAGCCGCGTCCCCCCACCGGACTTGTCGCAATCGCCTTCGAACGCTCGAACGACGGCTTGCGCCTAAGTTGCGGTCGCGCACACCGCCCGAGCCCGACTCCCCCTAAGATTTCGACCCTGCGTCGCTGCTGGTATCCGCGATGGCCTTCGGAGTAAGCGCCAACCGAGTCTCCGTGCGGGGCCCTTCGCCGGGCTTCCGCTTCTTTGTGTACGCCGTTCTCTCCGTAACGCTCATGGTCCTGGATAAACGGGGCGGCTGGCTCGAGCAGGTGCGCTACGTTCTGCAGGCCGCGGCTTACCCCATCCAGGTCGCAGTCAGCTCCCCCTCCACAGCGTGGCGCTGGATGCAGGAATCCACCCAGACGCGCGACGTCCTGCGGGTTGAGAACCAGCGGCTGAACTTGCGCGCGCGCGAGCTCGAGATTCGCACCCTGCGTTACGAAGCCCTCGCTCGGGAGAATGCGGAACTGCGCGGCCTGCGCGATGCGCTGCCGCCCGTGGCGGAGAAGTGGCTCGTTGCGGAAGTGGTCAATGTCGGTCCGAACGCACGCCGCCAGAGCGTGCCGCTCAACCGCGGCACCCGGAACGGCGTGTTCAAGGCGCAATCCGTGCTCGACGATCAGGGTTTGCTGGGCCAGACCACACACGTGGGTCCCTGGAGCGCGGAAGTCATCCTGATTACAGACCCGGAACATGCCGTGCCCGTGCAGGTGGCGCGCACCGGGCTGCGAACCATCGCTGTTGGAACAAGTGTCGGTCTCGCGCTCCCCTATCTGCAGACGAACACCGACATTAGAGTTGGCGACGTCATGCTCACTTCGGGCCTCGGCGGTGTATTCCCGGAGGGCTATCCCGTCGGGCGCGTCGCGGAGGTTCATTGGGAAGCCGTGCAACCGCTCGCACAGGTGCGCGTCGTTCCGCTTGCCCGCATAGATCGTGCGCGCGAAGTCATGCTGGTGTGGTTCCGCGAAACGCATCCGGCGGCGCCCACCAAAGCCACCGGGGCAGACCTGCTCGTCGGGGACGCGAAGACGCAGCCGCAGCCCACGCCGCCGAAACCCAAACCTGTTGTGCCAGCGGTGGAACCCACCGAGGCCGCCGGCAACGCTGGCGCATCGGCCACGCCCGCGAAGCCTGCAACGAATTCAGCGACACCCGCTAAACCGGCAACGACAACACCTGCCCCCACTCGCCCAGCGGCGGGTGCGCCGCTGCCGAAGCCTGCGGCATCCCCTCCGGCTGAACCGCCGAAGGAAGGTAATCCGTGAACCGCGAACCGCGCGTCTGGATGGTGTTCACGTCGCTGATCGCCCTCTTTCTATCCGTGTTGCCGCTGCCTCACTGGCTGGAAGTGACGCGCCCCGCGTTCCTGGTGCTCGTCGTACTCTATTTCTCTATCACGGCGCCGCGCGCCGGCGGCGTGGGTTGGGGGTTCATCGCAGGCGTCGCGCTCGACATCTTCGAAGGCACCATCCTCGGCCAGCACGCGCTCGCGTTGTCGCTAACCAGCTACGTGGCGGTGCGCGAGCATCAGAAGATTCGCTCGAAGCCCGCGTTCCAGCAGTCGCTCATCGTGTTCTTCTTCCTGGTCGCGTACGAGTTCATCGTGTTTGCCATCGACGGCTGGACCGGCCACCCCATCTCGGACCTCACGCGCTGGGTGCATGCGTTCAGCGGCGCGCTCATCTGGCCCATCGTCATCGCCCTGCTGGAGCGCGGCCACTCGCCGCGATGAGATAGCCGTGGTCCAGGGCGTACGCATCAAGGATCACTGGAGCGAGCAGCGCATCTTCGATCAGCGCACGCTGGCCGCGGGCGTCATCATCGTCACGCTCACCCTGATCCTGATCTCGCGCCTGTTCCTGCTCCAGGTGATCCGCCACGACTATTACGCGGAGCTCTCGCAAGGCAACCGCGCGCGCATCGAGCCCATTCCGGCGGCGCGCGGCCTCATTCTCGACCGCAACGGCGAGGTCATTGCCGCCAACCAGCCGGCGTATCAGCTCGAGCTGGTGCCCGAAGAAGTGCCGGATCTCGAGAAGACACTGAGCGAGCTCGCGGCGCTGGGCTTCGTCCCCAACGAAGATCTGGATGAAGTGCGCCGTTCCATCCGCTCGCGCCGCGCGTTCGACAGCGTGCCGCTGCGGCTGCGACTGTCCGAAGAAGACATCGCGCGCTTCGCCGTGCGACGCTTTGAATTCCCCGGCGTGGACATCAAGACACGCCAGACCCGCTGGTACCCGAACAATGAGCTCGCCGTGCATGCCCTCGGCTATGTGGCGGCCATCAGCGAGCAGGATTTCCAGCGCATCGACCGCGCGGCGTACTCCGGCACTACGCTCATCGGCAAACTCGGCGTGGAAAGCGCGTACGAAGCGCAGCTTCACGGCACCAATGGTTTTCGCGAAGTGCTGGTGAATGCTCAGGGCCGCTCCGTGCAACGCCAGGGCGCGCTCACGCCAGACATGCGCGTGAAAGCGCCCACCGCCGGCGCGGATCTGATGTTGACCATCGACATGCCCACGCAGCGTGTCGCCGAGGAAGCGCTCGTGGACAAGCGCGGCTCCGTCGTCGCCATCGACCCGCAGAGCGGCGACATCATCGCGCTGGTCAGCCGCCCCGGCTTCGATCCCAACCTGTTCGGCCGCGGGCTCACGCGCGCTGAATTCGCGGGATTGAACGACAACATCGATCGGCCGCTCTTCAATCGCGCGCTGCGCGGAATGTACCCATCGGGCTCCACCATCAAACCCGCTATCGCGCTCGCCGGTCTCGTCTTCAACGAAGTGAACCCGGACGCAACCCGTTTCTGCGGCGGCGTGTATCGGTTGCCCGGCAGCAGCCGGCAATTCCGCGAAGGCCGCACGGGGCGGCACGGCGCCATGAACCTGCGCTCGGCGATCGCGAAGTCGTGCGACGTGTATTTCTACGACCTGGCCAACACGCTCGGCGTGGATCACATCGCCGCGTTCCTCGCGCCGCTCGGGTTTGGCCGCATCACCGGCATCGACATCAGCGGTGAGAAGCCAGGCCTGCTGCCCTCGCGCGAGTGGAAGAAGAAAGCGTTCGCCCGCCCCGCCGACCAGATGTGGTTCCCCGGCGAGACGGTCAACTTCGGCATCGGCCAGGGCTACTTCCTGACCACGCCGCTGCAACTGGCTCACTACGTCAGCATCCTTGCGAACAAGGGCAAGTCGTTCAAGCCGCGGCTGGTGAACGCGCGACGCGACCCGGTCACCGGTGCGGTTCGTCATCTGCCGCCCGTTTTAACCGAAGAGATCAAGTCGGCCACTCCTGAGCAGTGGAACCTCATCCACGAGGCGATGGTAGGCACACTCGTCTACGGCACGGCCGCTTCGACGGCCGGCAAGAACATGACGTACACCATCGCAGGCAAAACCGGCACGGCGCAGGTGTTCACCGTCGGCCAGAACGAGAAGCTGGATAACCAGAAGACCGTCTCGGACCGCTTGCGCGACCACGCGTGGTTCATCGCCTTCGCGCCAGCTGAAGCGCCGCGCATTGCCGTGGCCGTGCTGGTGGAAAACGGCGGGTTCGGCTCCGCGGCCGCCTCGCCTATCGCGCGCAAAGTCATGGACACTTTTCTGCTGAATGCGCAAGGCCAGCTGAAGCAGCCGTTACCGCCCGGCACGCCGCTCATGTACACGCCGAAACAGAAGGCGCTGCCAGGCACGCCTCCAGCTTCCCCAGCCGCCACCAAGGCGCCGGCCGACACCGCCACCGAGCCCGCCGACTAGAGGGCGCACCCTATGATTTATGAAGAGGTCACTTCAGGCTCCCGCACGCGTCGCACGCTTACTGGCGGCGCGCGCGTGCTGTTTGAGTTGAAAGTGGATGGCCCGCTGCTCATCGGCCTCGGCCTCGTGGCGCTCTATGGGCTGGTGGTGCTCTACAGTGCCAGCGGTCAAAGCATCGCCACAGTCATGCGCGCTACCGTGCGCCTCGCCATGGGTGGCGCCGCCATGCTGGTGCTCGCGCAGGTGAACCCGAACTTCCTCAGGCGCACGTCGCCGTGGTTGTTCGCAATCGGCATCGTGCTGCTGCTGGTGGTGGATGGCATCGGCTACATCGGCAAAGGCGCGCAGCGCTGGCTGGATCTGGGAATCGTGCGATTCCAGCCCTCCGAGCTGATGAAGCTCGCGGTGCCCATGATGTGCGCGTGGTATCTGCATGAGCGCGCCCTGCCCCCAACGCCCTTCTCACTCGCCGTGCTTACGGCGCTCACGTTCGTGCCCGTGGGGCTGGTCGTCGCGCAGCCGGACCTCGGCACGGGTGCTCTCATTGCCATTGGCGGCGCGCTGGTCATCGTGATGGCAGGCCTGCAGCTGCGTATCATTTTCGGCCTCTTTGCGCTCGCGGGCATCGGGGCCTGGTTCGGGTGGAGTTTTCTTCACGACTACCAGCGCAAGCGCGTGCTCACTTTCTTCGACCCGCAGAACGATCCCCTGGGCGCGGGCTACCACATCATCCAGTCGCAGATTGCCATCGGCTCCGGCGGCCCGTTCGGCAAAGGCTGGATGAACGGCAGCCAGGCGCAGCTCGAGTTCCTCCCCGAGCGCTCCACCGACTTCATTTTCGCTGTAATCGGCGAGGAATTCGGGCTGCTGGGCCTGGTGATCCTGCTGTTGCTGTATCTCTTCATCGTGGGCCGCGCGCTGTATCTCGCGATGCAGACGCAGGACACTTTTGCGCGCCTGCTTGCGGGGAGCCTCGCGCTCACGTTCTTCGTCTACGTGTTCATCAACGCCGGAATGGTGAGCGGGCTGCTGCCCGTTGTCGGCGTTCCGCTACCACTCGTGAGCTATGGCGGAACATCGATGGTGACCCTGCTGGCGGGCTTCGGTATTCTGATGTCCCTTTATTCGCACCGGAAGCTGGTCGGGTCATAGTGTTCCTACGAATCCTCCTCGTGCTGGCCGTAGCGGTCGCGCTCGTGCCGGCGCGGGCGGACTCGACCACGACGCAACCACAGGACCGGTTCGACCTCACACGCCCCGAAATCAAGACATTCATCACGGAGGTGGCGAAGCGGAACTCGCTGAGCCCCGTGAAGCTGAAAAAGTTGCTGGGCAAGGCGCAGCCGCAACCGAAGATCATCGAGCTCATCAGCAAGCCGGCCGAGCGGGTCGTGCAATGGTGGGAATACCGGAACATGTTCCTCACCGAGGAACGCATCTCGCTCGGCGCGCAGTTCTGGCAGGAGCATCGCGAAGACCTCGAGCGCATCGCGGCCGAGCGTGGCGTGGCGCCCGAATACATCGTGGCCATCATTGGCGTGGAGACGAAGTACGGCCGCATCATGGGCCGCTATCGCGTGCTGGATGCGCTGGCCACCCTCGCCTTCGACTATCCCCCGCGCAGCGATTTCTTCCGCAAGGAACTGGAGGAATTCGTGTTGCTCTCCAGTGAAGAATCGCTCGATCCGCTGAAAGCGCTCGGCTCCTACGCCGGTGCCATGGGGGCGGCGCAGTTCATGCCCTCCAGCTATCGCAAATACGCGGTGGATGCCGGGTCGGACAAGCGCCGCAACCTTTGGGTCGACTGGGACGATGTGTTCGCGAGCGTCGCCAACTACTTCCGCGGGTATGGCTGGGAGCCCGGCGGCCCCGTGCTGGCCGACGCAGACCTCGACCCCGACCCCACGTTCACCATCGACACGCGCAATCGCTCGCTGGACCAGACTATCGGCAGCCTGCGCACGCTCGGCGTGGAAACCCGTTCGGATTTGCCGCCCGAAACGCCGGCGCTGCTCGTCTCAGCCGAACAGAAGGATGGGCCGGGGTATCGCGTGGGCTTCAAGAACTTCGAGGTCATCACCCACTACAACCGCAGCGTCCGCTACGCCATGGCCGTGAACGACCTGGCCCATGCTATCGCGCAGCGTGTACGCGAGGCACCGCCTTGAAACGCTTAAAATTTGTGGCTGCGTTGAGCCTCGCCGCACTGGTTTCCGCCTGCTCGGTAACGGGAAGACGCGAAGCCCCGCCGGCCCCGACGCCGCCGGTGATGCAGAACGTGCCGCCGCCCTCGGGGCACAAGATTCCGGACATCGATTCGGTTGCCGATGCGGTGCCGAAGGACGAGCCGCGCAGCAAGCGGGGCAATCCCCCTTTCTATACGGTGCTGGGCAAGCGCTACGTGCTGCTGCCCTCGGCGGAGGGGTACCTGGAACGCGGCGTCGCGTCCTGGTACGGCCCCACGTTTCACGGCGTCGCCACCTCCATCGGCGAGTCGTACGACATGTACGGCATGAGCGCCGCCCACAAGACGCTGCCGCTGCCGGCCTACGCCCGGGTGACGAACCTGCGTAACGGCAAGAGCGTGGTCGTACGCATCAACGATCGCGGCCCGTTCGTCGCGAACCGCATCATCGACCTCTCCTACACCGCTGCGGCCAAGCTGGACATGCTTCGGGACGGCACGTCGCTCGTCGAAGTGCGCGTGGTCACCACCGCGGACAACGACAAGCTGGCGCGAACGGACGAACAGCCACCGCAAACGCTGTATGTACAGGCCGGTGCGTTCTCCGACGAGCTCAACGCAAAGCGCCTGGTGGAGCGCCTGAAAGCGGGCGGAATCTCGAGCGCCTTCGTTCAGGCACCGCCAGACGGCAAGCCCCGAATCTTCCGCGTACGCGCAGGCCCGGTGGCGAGCGGCGCGGAGTTCGACAGGCTCGCGATCAAGATGACGAAGCTCGGCGTCGGCGAAGCGAGGCTCGCCGCGGATTGATGCGGATGCGCGGGGCCGGCAGCGTTCCGATAGAATTCGCGCACACTTTCAAGATCAATGTTCGGGGGTTTCCGCGGATGCGACGCTTTCCTTCTGTGCTGGTTTTCCTGCTGTCCTGCGTCGCCGTTACCAGCTCTGCGCTGGCTGCCATCCCCATTCCGAAGCCTCCGCAGCTCGATGCGAAGTCGTTCATCCTGCTCGACTACGACAGCGGGCGCGTGCTGGCGGAGCTGAACCCGGACCAGACCGTCGAGCCTGCGAGCATCACCAAGGTGATGACCGTGTATGTGGCGTTCGACCAGATCAAACAGAAACGGGTCCGCGTCACCGATGAGGTGCCCATCAGCGAGAAGGCGTGGCGCCAGGGCATGGATTCCACCGAGTCGCGCATGTTCATCGAAGTGGGCAAGACCGTGCCGCTGGGCGACCTGCTGCGCGGCATCGTCATTCAGTCGGGGAACGATGCGGCCGTGGCCGTTGCGGAATTCCTGGGCGGCACGGAGCAGGGCTTCGCTGAGATCATGAATCACTACGCGCAGCAGCTCGGCATGAAGAACACGCACTACATGGATGCCAGCGGCATGCCCGACCCGCAGCACCACACTACGGCGCGTGACATCGCCACTCTCTCCCGGGCGCTCATCCGCAATTTCCCGAACGAGTACAAAATGTTCGCGGAAAAGGAATTCACGTTTCACGGCATCAAGCAGCAGAACCGCAACGGCCTGCTCGGGCGCGACTCGTCGGTGGATGGCATCAAGACCGGCCACACCAATTCTGCAGGCTACTGTCTCGCCGCCTCTGCGAAGCGCGAGAACATGCGGTTGATCTCGGTTGTGATGGGCACGCCGTCCATCAAGGCGCGTGAAGCCGCAAACGCTGCGCTCCTGAGCTATGGCTACCAGTTCTACGAGACCGCGAAAATCAAGAGCCGCGGCGATGTGCTCGTGACACCGCGCGTCTATAAATCCGGCACCAAGACCGCGCCGGTCGGTGTCTTACAGGACATCTACGTCACCATTCCGCGCGGCGAAGTCGCCGGACTCCACAAGACCGCCAACGTGCAGAGTCCGCTCATTGCGCCGCTCGCGGCCAACAAGTCGGTGGGTGAGCTCGTCGTCACGAATCCGGCCGGCGAAACCGTCGTGAAAGTGCCGCTGTATCCGTTGAAGGCCGTGCCGGAAGGCGGGCTGTGGACGAAGATGGTGGACAGCGTCGCGCTCTGGTTCTGAGCCCATGGCCGAGCCGTATCCGATTTGCTACCTGAACGGCCGGTACCTGCCGATCGACGAGGCGCGCATTTCGCCGTTCGACCGGGGCTTTCTCTACAGCGACGGCGCCTATGAAGTGATGCCTGTGTACGCGGGCCGCCCGTTTCGCTTCGGTGCGCATGCGCAGCGGTTCACCCGCAGTCTCCATGAGATTCGCATGGAAGACCCGCACACGCGCGAGCAGTGGCACGACATCATCGCGAAGCTCATTGCGCCGAACGGCTCTGCCGATCAGTACGTGTACTGGCAGGTTTCCCGCGGCGCAGAGCGCGGGCGCAACCATGCGCCGCTGCCAGACATTCCTCGTACCGTGTTTGCGTTCGTCTCACCCTTTCCGGTTGAGAGTGCGGAGGCAACGGTGAACGGCGTGGCGTGCGTCACGGCGCAAGACACGCGCTGGGCACGGTGTGACATCAAGTCCGTTTCGCTGCTGGCGAACATCCTTCTGCGCCAGCTCGCCGTGGATGCGAATGCCAGCGAAACCATCCTGCTGCGGGATGGGGAGCTGATGGAGGCGTCTTCCTCGGCGGTGCACGTGGTCATCAACGGTGAGATTCGCTCGCCGCCGAACTCGCGCAGGATTCTTCCGGGGACCACGCGCGGTGTGATCGAAGAGCTGGCGGAGCGCATCGGCATTCCTCACCGCGCCGTGCGCGTCACTGAGACGGAACTGCGGGGCGCCGAGGAAATCTGGTTGACCGCGGCCGTGAGGGAGATGTCCTCAGTGACCCGGCTCGACGGCAAGCCGGTGAGCACGGGCAAGCCAGGCCTTTGTTACCGCCGCGTTCGCGATGAGCTGGAGCGCTACAAGCGCGAGCTCGCGGGGGAGCCCTGGTGAGCGAGTCCACGGACTTATTACAGTTCCCGACCGACTATCCCATCAAGGTGGTCGGGCGGCCGTCGCCTGCGTTCCGCGCACATATCCATGCCATTTTCCTCAAACATGTACCCAATATCGAGACGGACCGAATCACGGAGCGTCTCAGCGAGAACGGCAACTACCTGTCGATCTCCTACATGATCGTGGCGGAGAGCCGGGAGCAGGTGACCGCCTTGGCCACCGAGCTGAGCGCGGCGGACGGCGTGATCATGGTGCTTTGACAAACAGGGTGGTTTGACAAAGGAGCACCGGTCCATGGTTTTCGGTCGAATTGTTACCGGGTTATAACCAGCAGACCCTGACGTCACGGACGAGGCCCCGGTAGCATTGCCGGCCTATGTCCATCACCCTCGATCAGGTCACCAAGCGTTACCAGGGCCTTCCGGTCGTCAACGATGTTTCCGTTGAGATCGGCAACGGCGAGTTCTTCGTTTTGCTCGGCCCCAGCGGCAGTGGCAAGAGCACGCTGCTCAGGGCCATAGCGGGCCTCACGGGCGTGGACCATGGGCGTATCGCCCTTCACGGCCGGGACGTCACGCACACCTCTGCCCGCGAGCGCGGCGTCGGCCTGGTGTTTCAGAATTACGCCCTGTTCCGCCACATGTCCGTGGCAGACAACATTGAGTTCGCGCTACGCGTGCGGCGTGTGAAGCGCACCGAACGCGTCCGGCGGCGCAAGGAGTTGCTGAAGCTGGTGGCTCTGGAGGGTCTCGATGAGCGCCTCCCCGCCCAGCTTTCCGGTGGGCAGCAGCAGCGCGTTGCCGTGGCTCGAGCGCTCGCGCACAAACCTGAAGTCCTGCTGCTCGACGAGCCGTTCGGTGCTCTCGATGCCAAGATTCGCGAAGAGCTGCGGCGGACCATCCGGCAGGTGCAACGGGAACTGAGCATCACTACGGTGCTGGTCACGCACGACCAGGAAGAAGCCTTCGCCCTGGCCGACCGCATCGGCGTGATGAATCTGGGCCGCCTGCTGGAAATGGGCCGGCCAGATGAGTTGTATACGCGCCCGGCCACGCGCTTTGTCGCCACGTTCCTGGGCGCAGCGAACCTGCTGCTCGCGCGCCAGGCGAAACATGGAGTCCATTTCGGCAAGGACCGGAACAATGCGCACGCGCCCGCCGGCCCGGACGCCCGCGAGCGTGAAGTGGTCGCCGTGCTGCGCCCCGAAGAAATCGAGATCGCACCGAACCGTAGCGCGCTCAACGGAAACTATCTCGCCGCGGGAACCGTGGACGAGATCGTGTTCACCGGCGCGCTGGAACGCATGCGCTTGCGGCTCGCGGATGGCGCCGATGAAGTGAGGCTGGCGCGTGCGAACGGTGAGGATGGCCAGTATCTCGAAGTCACACGCACGCAGCCGGAACAGCGCGCGTTCCAGGTGAAGCGGGGTGAATCCGTCGCCATCGGCGTGCGGCGAATTCATGTGCTGCCCACGCCGCTGTCCAGCTTTACGGCCTGCGCCTCCACTGAAATCGAAGCGGATGGTCTCAGTCGCCAGCCACTCCTGGTGGAGTTGGCCACGCGCATGAAGACTAGCGTGGCGAAGCGCGTGGAGCCTGTGCTCGCCGATGGCAAAGGGGAGTGCTCGGCGCGCTCCGGTGAATTCCACGGCGCAGCGGTCATCGCGTCGGGGCCAGACGCGCTGAAGAGCATCGAGTGCCTGCTGGAACGCGGCGCCGAAGAAGTGCTGGTGATGCCGCCGAATGCGAAGTCACCTCAGCGTGTGCTCATTCACTGGGCCGATGAAACCGCGCGGCCCGCCACGCTCGCCGTGTCGGCCAGCCTGCTGCGGCATCTTTCGGCGGAAGCCATCTACGTGGATGTCATGCCACACAGCACGCCGGATGCGCAGCGGCCGCATGGCATGCGCGCGTTGCTCGATGCGCGCTCCGAAGCGCAGGCAATGCACGGCCTGGAGATGCGCACGGAGCTGCGGTTCGGGGAAGTGGCGGGCGAGCTCTCGCGTCAGCTGGCCGAATCCAGCGATCAGTTGTTGATTCTCGGCGTGTCGCAGATTTCCGGGCTCGCGGAACGCTTCGGCGAACTGCTTGCCGTGACACCGCGTTTTCCGCTACTCGTTGTCTACAGCGAGCCTGCGCCTGAGGTGAAATCGTGAGCGCCACGGCCGGCGCCATCAAGCTGAAATCGCTTCGGCAGCCGAGTGTGCTGCCCGGGTTCGGGCTGACCTTCGGGTTCACCACCTTCTTCCTCAGCGCCATCGTGCTGCTGCCGCTTGCAGCGCTCGTGCTCATGGCGGCGAAGATGCACTGGCGGGAATTCCTGCACGTCATCTTCGATGCGCGCGCCATGGGCTCCTACCGGCTTTCGTTCGGAGCCTCGCTGCTGGCCGCCACCATCAACCTGGTGTTCGGCTTCATCATCGCGTGGACGCTGGTTCGCTACGAGTTTCCGGGCAAGAAGATCATAGATGCGCTGATCGACATGCCGTTCGCCCTGCCCACCGCAGTGTCGGGCATCGCGCTCACGACCGTGTTCGCGCAGAACGGCTGGATCGGCAAATACCTCGAAGCGTTCGGCATCAAGGTGGCCTACACGTGGATCGGCGTCACTGTGGCGCTCACCCTGATCGGCATGCCATTCATGGTTCGCACCGTGCAGCCGGCACTGGCCGAGGTGCAGAAAGATTTGGAAGACGCTGCGGAGACGCTGGGCGCTGGCCGCATGCATATTTTCCGGCGCATCATCCTGCCGACAGTGCTGCCCGCCCTGCTCACGGGGTTCACGCTTTCATTCGCGCGAGGCGTAGGTGAATACGGCTCGGTCATCTTCATCTCCGGCAACCTGCCGATGCGCACTGAGATCACTCCGCTGCTCATCGTCATCAAGCTGGAGGAATTCGACTACAAGGGCGCGGCGGCTCTTGGCGTGGTGATGCTGACCATCTCCTTCATCATGCTGCTCGCCATCAACCTGCTGCAGGCCTGGGGCCGGCGGCGTCTCGTAGGGCCGCCACGTTAATGGCTGCCGGAACCGCCAACGCCGTGCGCAAGGCGCCGCAGCGTGCCGCCGAGATTTTCCTCGACGAGCATGCTACTCGGCCGGGTCGAGACACGTTCATGACAGTGTTCTCGCGAGCGCTGTTCATTGGCCTTTCGCTGGCCTTCCTGGCGGCGCTGCTGATCGCGCCGCTGGCCACCGTGATCTCCATGGCTTTCGAGAAGGGCTTGCAGGCCTATCTGCACAGCTTCTCGGACCCGGATACCGGCGCCGCGATTCGCCTCACCCTGATGTGTGCCGCCATCGTCGTGCCTATGAACACGCTGTTCGGCCTGGCGGCAGCGTGGGCGATTGCGAAATTCGAGTTCCGCGGCAAGAGCTTCCTGATCACACTCATCGACCTGCCGCTGGCGGTGTCGCCCGTGATCTCGGGCATGGTCTACGTGCTGATGTTTGGTCTGCAGGGGTGGTTCGGGGTCTGGCTGCAGGACCACGACATCAGCATTATCTTTGCGCTTCCCGGCATCATTCTCGCCACCATGTTCGTCACGTTCCCGTATGTGGCGCGCGAGCTGATCCCGCTGATGCAGCAGCTGGGCAACGATGAAGAAGAAGCCGCCATCACCCTGGGCGCAGGCGGGTGGATCACGTTCTTCCGCGTCACGCTGCCGAAGGTGCGCTGGGGATTGGTTTACGGCGTGATCCTGTGCAACGCGCGCGCGATGGGCGAGTTCGGCGCGGTGTCGGTTGTGTCGGGGCACATTCGCGGCCTCACCAACACGATGCCGTTGCACATCGAGATTCTCTACAACGAATATAACTTCGTGGGCGCGTTCGCAGTCGCCTCCCTCCTGATGATGCTCGCGGTGCTGACTCTGATCGTCAAGACACTGGTCGAGCGTACGGGCTACAAAGGGCACTGAGCCTCGTGCTCGAACGCCTCAGACAACTCGCGGCGCGACTCCGGTTCGATCCGCGCAGGGTCGGGCTCGCCTGGTCGCTGGCCGGCATCAGCATGGGCGTCGTCATCCTGGTGGTGCTCGGCATTTCCATTTCCGCGGTCGGCATGCTGCGGGACCTGGCGGATGAGCAGGGCAAGGCGCGTGTGCAGCTGGCGGGCGCCATTGCGCGGGAAGATCTGCGGCGCATGGGCGAGGACGCCTTGTCGTCGGCGCGTGTGCTTGCCGAGCGCCCTGCCCTGCAGCGGCTGCTCAGTGAAAACCGAATCGATGCAGTGCCGCCGCTTCTGCGGCGGTTCTGCGAAACCGGCAGCATCGATGCCTGCGCGGTGTTTCAAGGCGATCAACTGGTCGCCCAGGCGGGAGTGGCCATTCCCTGGGCCGACATCGTCACGGCGAACACTGAGCAGGGAGAGACGTTCCTTGCCACACCGGCGGCGGCCGCCAATCCGGTGGTGGGCGCCGTCACACCGCTCGGCACGCGGCCGGATGCCCGCGTATTCATCGTGCGGCAGATCGATGCCGATCTTGCGAAGACACTGAGCCAGCACGTGGGATTGAACGTGCGGCTCATCAACTACCGCACATTCACGTCTGCGCCCGTGGATGATTTCACACCGCTCCATGCGGCCGGGCTTGCGGATGGGCGCTCGGCCGTTCAGCGCGTGGGGCCGCTGGATCTGTATGCATCGAGCTTCCCGGTGTTTGCGTCCACCGGCGAGGCCATCGTGCTGATCGAAACGCGGCTGCCGGCGGCGGATATCGACAATTCGGCCAGCCGGCTCATCCGGCGGCTGGTGATTACGGCCGTAGTGCTGTCGCTGCTCGCGGTGATCGCCGGAATCATTCTCGGCCAGCTCGTCGCGGCACCCATCCAGGCGCTCACGGAATCGGCGGTTCGATTGGGGCAAGGCGATTTCTCAGCGTCCATCCCGCCGGGCGGGCCTGCCGAAGTCGGCGCGCTCGCGCGCACAATGGAAGACATGCGGCGCAATCTGGTTGACCTGACGGGCACGCTGCGCAGGCATGAGGCCGAAGCCCAGGCGGTGCTCATGGGCATCGTGGAAGGCGTTTACGCGGTCGACAAGAACCGCACGATTCGGTATTTGAACCCCCAGGCTGCGAAGCTGCTCGGCGTGCGCGCCGAAGATGCGGTGGGAAAATTCTGCGGTGACGTGTTGAAGCCGCGCTTCGAAAACGGCAAGCGGCCCTGCGATTTCAATTGCCCGATCCTGCAAGCTCGTTACTCGGGCAGCACGAAGGCCATCGAGCACCTGCAGACCGACGAGCGCGGCGCGCGCACTACGGTGATCACCAGCTCCGGCATGGCGGAAGGGCTGCAGGTGCAGGTCATTCGGGACGAGACAGAGCTCGAAGCCGTGCGCCGCGCGCGCGATACGGTGCTTGCGAACATCTCGCATGAGTTCCGCACGCCGCTGGCCGCGCAGCTTGCGTCTATCGAGCTGCTGCGCGAGGGGCTCGAGACAATGGGGCCGGAACATCAGAAGGAGCTGGTCCTGTCGCTGGAGCGCGGTACGCTGCGGCTCACCCAGCTCATCGACAATCTGCTCGAGAGCGTGCGCATCGAAGCCGGGCAGCTCAGCATTCGCCGCCAGAGTGTCGAGCTTGCGCAGGTTATCGAAGAAGTGCAGGTGTTGATCGGGGCGCTGCTGGTGCAGCGGGGCCAGACGTTCGAGGTTTCCATCCCTGAGGATCTGCCGCTCATTGATGGCGATGCCCAGCGGCTCACGCAGGTGTACGTGAACCTCATCGCCAACGCGAGCAAGTTCGCGCCGGAGTCGAGCACCATTCGCGTGGGCGCCGCCGCGATCGATGGCGGGCGCATCGAGACGTGGGTGGAAGACGAAGGGCCGGGCATGCCGGCGGGTGTCGAGGGCTCCATCTTCGAGCGCTTCCGGCGCGGAGCGGATATGGAGCCCGAGCCGGGTGGACTCGGGCTCGGGTTGTGGATCGTGAAGTCCATCGTGGATCGTCACGGAGGTGAGATAGCGGCCGTGCGCACGGCCGAAGGCCGCACGCGTTTCGTTGTGACGCTGTCGGCGGAGATCAGTGAATGAAAGTGTTGATTGCGGATGACGATCGCGACCTGCTGGGGCTCATTGCGTTTACGTTGACGCAGGCGGGCTACCTGGTCGTGAAGGCGAGCGACGGGCCGACGGCCATTCATGCCTTCGAGGGTGAATCGCCGGACCTTGCGGTGCTGGATATCAACATGCCGGGCGCCAGCGGCTTCCAGGTGTGCGAGGCCATCCGCACCAAGTCGCGCGTGCCGATCATGATGCTGACGGTTCGCGGCGAAGAGGAAGATCTGGTTCGCGCCCTGGAACTGGGCGCGGACGACTACCTGACCAAACCTTTCAGTCCTCGCACGCTGCTCGCGCGCATCAAGGCGCTGTTGCGGCGAGCGGGCATCGAAAGCACGTCGCCTGTGGCTGTGGGGCGCGTGGAGCTGGATGCTCAGGAACACACGGTGCGCATCAGTGGGGGCACGCCCGTGCGCCTCACGAAGCTGGAACTGCGGCTGTTACAGATGCTGCTCGCGAACGTCGGCCGCACCGTCATGTCGGACCGGCTGCTGGTTCAAGTGTGGGGACATCGCAATTCCGGCGATCGGCAACTGCTGAAGCAGCTGGTGCACCGCCTGCGCCAGAAGGTGGAAGTAGACCCGGCGAACCCGCAGTTGCTGCAAACCTCGTCAGGGACGGGGTACAAGCTGGTGGTGGAATAAGAGCAAGGCAGCGCGACGGCGCGCGCTCCGCCGTTCGCAGGGGTGCCTGAGGTCATACGTCGAGCGGATCGACATGATCGACAGGCGTGTCGGCGATGTCACCGACACGGCGCGCGGCCGTTGCGGCGGCTCACAGTCGCTGCGACACAAATGGTGGCCTACCGTTTCGACTTCGCGACGACGCGACGACCCTTCTTCTGCTGCGCAGCCCGCGCAACCTTCTTCCTCCGGGCCCCTCCCCGCTGCGCCGGCTCCGGCATCGTCGCCGGGCGGGGAACCGCGAGCTCGATTCCAAATACGTCGCCCAGCGCGTCATCCGCGAGTGTTTTGCGGCTGGCGCCTCTACGATTCACCGCAAGGTCCGCCGCTTGCGCAATGAGTTCCGCGTGGTCTACGTTGCGCAACGTAAACAGCAGCTCCGGTTGCTGGTCCAGCCGCGCACCGACCCCGTACATAACCGCGGCGACGTGCTTGCACATCGTCGCCCAGTCCGGGCACGAGCATTCCATCTGAATCTCTGCCGGCTTGGGGAACAGTCCGTCGTCGCGATGAGTAATGACCTGCATCACACGCTCCGACAGTCGTCCCTCGAGCAGCTCGATGATCGAGCCTACGTTTCCCGCGCATTGTGTCTTGATCCGGCCCCAGTGACCCGCCACTACGGGTTTGACAGTGATGGCAACCTGGTAGAGGTTGGAGCCGGACACCAGAGCGGTGATTTTCCCTGAAGCAACCTGCAGGTCAAGCACCGACCCGCGGCGCACGTAGCTGCGGCCGCGCGGCAGCCTGTTCTCGAAATCGCGATATGACGCGAGGTTGGCGCACCAGGCCTTGCCCCAGAAGCTTCGCGCAATGGTGAGGCCATCGATCGCGACCGGCGACAATGCCTTACCGCTCTTCGCAAACCGACGCGCCTCACGAGCGGCCTTCTGCCGGCGCTCGTGAACGCTGGGCTTGCGGGTATACGACCACCAGTTCATGCAATCCCCATGCTACGCATCGCAGGCTTTGTGAATATCCAGGGCAACGGTACGCAGAAGCTCTTCATCTTTCATCTCCGTCAGCAACTGCCCGGAGTCCTCATCGAGCAGATTGTGTGACAGCGCGCTTTTCGACTCTATCAACGCGTCGATCTTCTCTTCAACCGTGCCCCGGCACACGAACTTGTGGACGAACACGTTACGCTGCTGCCCGATGCGAAATACGCGATCGGTCGCCTGATTCTCCACCGCCGGATTCCACCACCTGTCGAAGTGGATGACGTGTGAGGCGGCGGTCAAATTGAGGCCCGTGCCGCCCGCCTTGAGCGAGAGGACGAAAAACGGCGGACCGTCCTCGCGCTGAAACCCGTCCACCAGAGCGCGACGCCGGGCCACGGGGGTGCTTCCGTCCAACGCGAGCCCCGGCCGGCCGAAGACCCGGGTCAGATGTTGAACCAGCGGAGCCACGATCTCGCGGAACTGCGTGAAGACGAGCACTCGCTCCTGCCGTTCGTTCAACTCTTCACACAACTCAGCCAAGCGCGCGAACTTTCCGCTGCGGCTCGCCGCGAAGTCTCCCTGACCCTGCCACTGCGCCGGGTGGTTGCAGATCTGCTTGAGTTGCATCAGGTGAGCCAGGACCAGGCCACGACGCTTGATCCCCGCGGACCGTGCCAGCGCGCTCGCCAGCTCCTTCACGCATCGCTCATACAGAGCGGCCTGCTCGCGCGTGAGCGCACAGAACGCGCGCACCTCAGTTTTTTCCGGCAGATCGGCAATGACCCGCTTGTCCGTCTTCAGCCTGCGCAGGATATAGGGCTGCACCAGACGGCGCAGCGGTGCGAAGGATTCAGGCTCTTTCGCAAGCCGCCTGGTGGCACGCGTGAATGCCGCTGTGCTGCCCAGCAGCCCCGGATTCAGGAAATCGAACAGCGACCACAAATCTCCCAACCGATTTTCGACAGGGGTCCCCGTCAGCGCGATTCGGCCGTCCGCCTGGATCTGCTTGACCGCCCGCGTCTGCTGCGCACCCGCGTTCTTGATGGCCTGCGCCTCATCGAGAACGACGACCTGCCAGTGTCTTCGACGCAGCGCTTCCGTGCGCGTAACCACGCCGTACGTGGTAATCGCCACGTCGACGCCGGCGAGCGCCGCCTCCAGCTCACGGTCATCAGAAAAGTCGACAGCGCTCTCGGAAGAATGCGCGACAAGAAGCGAAAGCGAAGGGGCGAACCGCTGTAGCTCGGACTTCCAGTTCGCGATCAGGGAAGCCGGCGCGACGATGAGGCTCGGCGCCGCCGAGCCGCCCGGCATAACCACCTCTGCGGCACGGCTCGCGCGTTTCGATCCGTCACGGACCTTCTGGCCCCGCAACTGGAGCAGCAGAGCCACGACCTGGATCGTCTTGCCAAGGCCCATGTCATCTGCGAGGCAAGCTCCGAGACGCAGGCGATTGAGCAAGGTGAGCCATTTGACTCCCGTCGTCTGGTAGGGGCGCAGGGAGGCGTGCAGGCCATTCAGTGCAAGGCGCTCTTCCTTCTCAGGCTCCCGCAAGCGCGCCAGAACGTCGCGCAACCATTCGCCCGCCTCTACGCCGCTCCATTCGCGAAGCGGGTCGGCGATGTCTGTGGCCGCATCGGCTGGTTCCGCAACGCCTGCCAGGAGCCGCATGCCCTCGTGGAAGGAGAGTTCTCCGGAACGCGCCGACTTCTCGACACGTTTCCAGTGCGCGAGGGCAGCCGCGAGCCTCTCTCCGTCCGCTTCGACCCAGTGTCCGCGCAGCCGTACGAGACCAGACGTCGAAGACAGAAGTGTCTTCATCTCCGCTTCGGTGAGTGGTTGTCCCTCGAGACTCATGCCGACCGAGAAATCGAGCAACGCATCCGCTCCGAGAGCGGTGCGCTTCTGATCACCGACCCGGACGCTGACCTGTGCGCGTGGAGCCTTTGCCGCCTTCCACCAATTGGGAATGCGTACGATGAGCCCCCCGGCCTCCAGCGCCGGCACGTCCCGCAGGAAACGGTGGGCCTCATGGGGTGTCCAGGCGAGCGCCTGGTAGATGTCGCCGCTCTCGACGAGGGCCCTCACCCACTCCAGCTTCTCCGATACGGCGCGAATAGGAGTCAGCAGTACGACCAGCCGTTTGCGGTTTGCCGTACCTGCGTACTCCTGCAGTGCCCTGGCGAGAGGCACGTGAGTCGATTCGCCGCGCTCGGAGATGCCGCTTGCGTAGGTTGCGAGGAACGCAAACGGATACTCTTCATCGCGCTTGTTCTCGGCCAATCGAAAGGTAATTCGGCCGACAAGTTGCCATTCCGGATGCGAGTGCTGAAGGTAGGCACGCAGACCGTGCCCGTGCTCTGCGACAGCCGTACGCACCTGCGAATCGAGATCGAGCCATGCATGCTTCAACGCCGGCGCGTCGAGATATTCGAGCCCTTTCATCGGTGGAGCGTTGAGCCCGATGGCGCCCAGTTCCGCGTCATCGGGCGGCGCGACGAGCGGACCGGCAGATACAACTTCCGGTTCGGCAAGATGGCATAGCTGGCTGAAATAGCGCTGGGCAAACGTGCGCGCGAAAGCGAGCGACGGAGGCAGCGTAACTTTGAGGTCGACCGTGGCGAGGTGCGCAAGCCCGGCTCCCTCACCCCCGGAGAATGCGCGCTCGATTCTCGCAAGCGCGCCCGATGCGGCGCCATCCGACACATCGCGCGAACCGCTCTCTACGCGCAGCCTGCCCCGAGAACTGACATACAATTCGAGTGTCACGGCTGCGGAAGTTGCCTCTGCTTCTGAGCGTAACCCGATGGAGCGCCCTGCGTGCGCAGGCTTCCCCGATTCATGACTGCGCCGGATGTCTGGTGAACGGATTGATGAGAGAGACGCCGGAAGGTTTGAAGTCCTCGACGTTGCGCGTCACCACGCTCGAGGCCCGCCCAATGCCCAGATTCGCCACCAGGGTGGGTGTTGGCCGCTGCCAGGCGCCCATTCCACCATATCGACTCGTGAATAAAAAATTCGCTTTAGCGGGTTCCCAAAGTTACGTGCCGGAAACAACGGAGAAATGACTGCCGGGGAGGGAGGGATTCGAACTCTCGACGGGCTTTTGACCCGACCGAGGGTCCAGAGGAATCAGTATATTGCTGATTTGACTGGGAATATCAGTCCCTTTCAATCCCTCGAAGTCCCACAAGCCCGGCCTCCCCGATGAGTCTTTCGTGATCTCCTCGGCGACCACGCTGTCGGCGAGAAAAGTGAGGCCGTCCGGCTCCACTTCGAGCGTGGCGCAGTCTTTGATGAGCGTCGCCAGCGTGGCCCGATCGGCCTTACCCGTGCGCAGCATGTCGATGTCCATGGTGGGGCGGGCCCGGGGTATGCCGATCGTCTTCAGCAGCAACGCCCCTTTCAGAACGACACTTTCCGCATGCTTCGACTTCGAAATGCGATACAGAAATCGTTCGATAGCGTACTGCTGAAGCACCTGTTGAAATGGGGCGCCGCTCGACTTCGACGTGTTGCGCAGCCTCGCGAGCACGGAGGCCACGACGTTCTTCGTATCCTTCGCGCTCATTCAAGCGCCTGCAGGTACGGCAACATGGGCTTCTCGACACGAAGCAGCCGCGCGTAGCGCAGCAACTCACGGTTCTGCACGCGCTTGCGTTGTCGCGCCAGGCGCAGCGCTTCGAGCGCGACGTCGAGGCCGATCTTGTTTCGGAACTTGAAGCAATCCACGACGGTGCGCGCGGCGCTGTAGATCTTCAGCGGCATTCCACCGATACGATGCGTCTCGAGCCCTGCATTGAAGGTCTTGGGATCGAAGCGATACACCGTAACGGGCATGGGGAGCCTGATGCCGTGATAGCTACCGCGTGGCACGGCCAGATGGACGGAGGCCGGGATCTGGGTCGTGATGTCGTGGTACGAGAGCGCGCTGATGAGACAAACGGCCGCGTTCGGCGCACGTGCGGCGACCACGGCGAGGTCGGGATGCTCGGCTTCGCCGGCCTCGGCCAGCCGATAGAGGCCGCGCCCGAGCTCGATGATCCGGCCGCTTTCACGCAGCGCGTAGAGGGCGTCCGTATGCACCCCCTGAGCGATCAGATCGCGCGTGCGCAGCGTGCCGCCACCATGGCGGAAAGCCCGAACGGCAGTGTCAAGATCCCGGCTCTTCATTATGGGTAATAATAGCACCATTTGTTTACAAGTGGTCTGGTTTTTACCCAATCGGTTTCGGCAACGGTCGGCGGCGGGGCTCCACGTGCCCTCACGCAGTTCTAGACGATCCGGCGTGCTTGCGGCATCCCGCGCGCCCAGTCGAACAACCCCGGAATTGTAGCGTCTCGCCTTATATTTCCGGGGTTGTCGCAGCCGAAACAGACCGGCGATGCCATCGGAGCGTCGAGTGGAGCTGACACGGAATCTCACAAAACAGGACCTCGAACGGACCCGAACACGGCCGCATCACATCACGCCCGAAGGCGCGGGGGCGAGCCGAGAATGTGTCGAGTTGCTGAACAAATGGAGCGCGCGCAGGCGGACAAAACTAGCCCGCGTGCGAGGGCACGCAACTCAGGATCGCGATGAAGGGGACCAGTAACTTGCGGAAAAGATTCCGACGCGAATTCTCCCGAAAACGTGAGAGTCCCTCGATTTGGCATTGGATTTGGCATTGGATTTGCACTGGCACGGATTATCTCTCACTTCACCACGAGCACGAAGCCCACGCGCGAAGTCGCGACAGTACTGCCATCGCAGCGTGGGGCCACGGCTGCATCAACCGCGTCGACTCGGCGTACCCGAGATGGGCCCGGCTGTCGGAGTGATGCGATTCGTTGCAAGACGTTGCGCCCCGGCGCAAGTGAGTGCATCGCCCGGCGCACGAGCAGAAATCGCAACATGTATTTGCGGGCTAACTCGCGCGATTCGTTACTCGCCCGCGCTGGTCGACTTCATCGACACTGGGCGCACCATGATTTCCGTGGCAATCAACTTCAACGTCGTGAGTGAGAGGTACGTATGAACAGCGAGTCAGCTAAACCCGTCGTCATCACGCCCGCCCGGTACGTGCTGCTGCCCGTCGCCAACGTGATGACTGGTTACTCGGTCAAAGCGATTCAATGCAAGATTCATCGCGGTGAAGGGGAGCAAGGGAAAGTTTGGAGGCGCGCACCGGATGGACGCATCTTCGTCGGCATCGCTGCATTCGAGAGGTGGGTCGAACGCCGGTAGTCGCTCGCTCGAAGGTCCAAGGCGAGGGCGGGTGCCCAGATCGCCAACCCTTCGAATTGACCGCGGCGTGATTCGGGGTACCATACCTGTTGTTGAAACCTTCAACAACAGGTGAATCGCCATGGCCACGGTCAATTTCAGCGTTCCGGACGACGTCAAGGCCGAGTTCGACCGGTTTTTTGGCGGCCAGAACAAGAGCGCGGTCATCGCCGATCTGATGCGCAACGCGGTCGCCGAAGCGAAGCGACGCAAGCAGCGAGAGAGCCTCTTCCGCGCGTTAACGCAGCGCCGTGCAGAGCGGCCGTCCCTCACGGATAAACAGATCCGCGCCTCCAAAACGGCGGGCAGACCGTGACGGTAGTCGTCGACGCCAGCGTCGTGATCAAGTGGTTGCTGCAGGATCCAGAACGCGAAGCCGGGACAGAAAAGGCGACGCAGCTCATGGAGTCGGTGACGCGAGGTGATCTGTCGGCTTTGCAGCCCCCGCACTGGCTCACGGAGGTTGGCGCGGTGCTCGCGCGCGAAAGCCCGGAGACCGCCGCGGATGACGTCACCATGTTGAATGCCCTGGAGCTGGCTGCGGCCGACGACCCATTGGTGCTGCGGCGGGGAGTCGAGCTGGCGATCGAGCTGAAGCAGCACCTCTTCGACACCTACTATCAC
>JBDTUL010000026.1:0-22627 GCA_040007735.1 Gammaproteobacteria bacterium
ACTCTCAAAGAGATTTTATGTACGCGATGACTGCCCGCATCGCCTTGGCGGCGCGCAGGGCCGCGGCGGCGGCGGCCATCTGCTGACCCGGCACATCTGCGTCAGCGGCGCCGCGCACCTTTGTCTGGAAATTGCGCATCTGTGTGAGCATGTATTGACTGTCGAGGTGGCTCAGCGCCGGGGCGCTCAGGCCTTCATTACCCTCTGCTTTGGAACCGTGGCATACCACGCAAGACTCATAGTACTTCTTGCCCTGCCCGAGATCGGCCTTTGCCTGCGGAGCCTCTCGGACCGCGGGCATGGTGCCGATGTAGGCAACGACATCCCGCACGCCGCGATCGCCGGGCAGCGCACTTGCACGGCCGATCATCATGAAACCATGCATATCGGCCATGCTCCCCCGCCGTCCGTTTCTGAAATTGCGGAGCTGGCGGGTGATGTACGCAGACGCAAGCCCGGTGAGCGCGGGCGCGCGCACTTCGACGCGGCCCTCGGCGGCATTGCCGTGGCAGCCTGCGCAGGTCGTGAACAAGGCTTTGCCGCGGGCTAGATCGGCGGGCAGAAAGGCCTCGAGCACATCCGCCGAGTTGATGAACTCCTCGAACTTCACGATTTTGCCGTTGCGCACGGTGAACAGATGCACGTTGTCGACGCGATAGCGGCCGCCGGTTGCCTTTACCGTGCTCTCTTCCCAGCCGGGCACCGTCACCTGATCGCCTGCAACGAGAAACTGCCGCTGCCCGGCTCGCACATCGCTCAGTGTCTCACCGACGATGCGAAAGAACTCGCCCACTCCCTGGGGGCCCCGGAACACTCCGGCAAAGGGCAAAACGTAATCCGGGCCGTAGTAAGTCCACGTTGCATCGTCAGCCACGAGCCCTTGTACAGTAGCAAGGTCTCCCGCCTCGAAAGCGGCGTAGAGATTCCGGACAACCGCTCCAGGGTCGCTCGCGGCGCGGGCGTTGCCGACGTGCGCAAGTGTGAGAAGCGCTGCGGACATGAGCAGTGTGAGGGTTTGGATCCGTCGCATCACGTTCATCCTCGTGCGCACGTGAGCCGGCTGCGGCTAACTGAGACCATAGAAGTCGTGGAACACGTGCTGTGGATCCCACTTCGCGCGCAGCTCGGCAAGCCGCTTCCAGGCATCGGCCGTGTAGCACTGGGCAATGCCCTCGCGCCGCCCTTCCTGATTCATCTCGTTGATGTTGCTGCCCGTACCGAGCGGAGCCAGCTCTCCATAGAGCGCTGCGAGGTAGTCCAGAATCGGGCCGTCTGCCGTCGAGCTGTCCCAGATGGTGTAGAAGGCCGCGTAGAAGTCTCCCATCGTGGAGCACGCCGCATCGGGCATCTTGGAAACGCCCTTGTACAGAAACACCGCTTGCGAGTCCGCTGCCGGACAGGCAGGCATGCGCGCATGCAGAACCTCCACGACATCGCGAAGACGGTTGGTATAGATGTTGTCGCCTTGCCAGCGGCGCTGTGAGAACCCGAGCTCTTCCTCGAAATACAGCTCTTCGATCGTCTTCGGCGCACCGAGATTGCGCGCGATGGCGCGCTTTGCGATGGGATGCTCGAGCAGATGCCGGGCCATGCGGCGGCCTTCGCTCACGCTGCCGGAATACGCATTCGCATGCAGATGCATGGCGATGTTTGAATCCGCGGGCGTCAGCTTGTCGCGCAGACCCTCCGGCGCCCGGCCCGCATAGCCCAGAAGCTCTACGTTCCGGTCGGTCTTCGGGCCGATCTGCGCCAGCGCGTCCGCAACCTCCGCCATGTCCGAGAAGCGGAAAGACAACGTGGTGCCCACGATCGCCTTGGGAAGATCGTAGGCCTGCAGATCGAGGCGTGTGACGACCGCGAACAGACCCGGCCCGCCACCGCGGACCGCCCAGTAGAGATCCGGGTTCTCGGTGGGGCTCACATTGCGAACCTCGCCGTCGGCGGTGACGACTTCAGCGGCCAGCACATTGAAGACGCTCATGCCGCCCCAGCCGTTGCCGTTGAGCCCCAGGCCGCCGCCCAGCAGAAAGCCGCTCAGCGGCACCATGCCACAATGTGAAGTCGGGAACGCAAGCCCGACCTCGCGCAGACGCTCGCTCAAGCCGCGAGCGATGACGCCCGGCCCGATCCGCGCTTGCTTTTTCGCTGCATCGATCTCAATGCCCTGGAGCTGGCCCACATCCAGCGGCATGCCCCGGTCGCGCAGAAACGACGCGCTCATGCTGTGCCCACCGCAACGGGTGGTGAGCTGCAGGCCGTACTTTTTCGCGTGCTTGACGGCGGCTACGACGTCCGCCACTGAGGTGGCCTGGACAATCGCTTCGGGATAGCGCGGCGACTTGCGTCGTTGCCAGATCATGCTCTGGCGCCACACCTCATAGTTTGCGGACCCGCGAACGCTCGCCGAGGTGCCGAAACGCTGCGTGAGCTCCGCCTCGCCTGCGACGATTTTCTGGCCTGTACCCGCCGCCAGAAGCTGCGGAACGCGCGCGCCGAGCGCGACACCGCCGAGGGCCGCCAGCAAGGTCCGCCGGTAGAGATCGAAGTCCGGACCACTCTTGAAAGGCTTCTTCATGGTTCACTGCCCATTTGTCGGCGCGGCCTTGAATGCGCAATCACGCTGTGACGATAGCAACTGGGGCGGCGATGCGCACCCTCGCGCGCTAGAAACGATAGTTTACGCTCGCCCCGTAGCTGCGCGGCTCACCATAGTTGTTGGCGGACGGAAAGGTCCGCAGGTCGACGAACTTCGATTCCGATACATATGCCTTGTCGCCCAGGTTGCGGACCCAGAGTGCGAGGTCCCACGAATCCCCCGAGGCGAGGCCGGCGCGGAGGTTGGTTATTGCATAGCCGTCCTGACTATTGATCGGATTGTTCTGAATCTCGTAGAACACCTTCGACTGGTACGACACGGTGGCCTGCAGGTAAGGCACCCAGTGCTCCGCGATGCGCGGAAACTGATATTTGCCGAAGGCCGCCACGGTGAACTTGGGCGAGTTCGGCAGGCGCTTGCCGTTGTTGTCCTGGCCACCGGGCAGGACATTGAACGAGACGATCTTCGCTTCCATGAGATTCGTCGCCGTGCCCAGCTCGAGCGTCTCGGTGGGGCGCCAGCTGAGCTCGGTCTCGAACCCTTTGACCTCGGCGTCACCGGCATTCGTGAGCACGACGACCGGAATGGCGAGCTGCACGAGGCTGTAGGCCTGGAAGTCCCTCCAGTCATAGTAGAAGGCCGCGGCGTTGAAACGCACGCTGCCGTCGAACAGCGTGGACTTTAAGCCGAGTTCATACGCATAGAGCGTCTCGGGATCGTAAGGGCCGACCTGCAAAGGATTGAACGAGATGTTGCCCTTGAAGCCGCCGCTCTTGAAGCCGCGCGCAGCGTTGGCGTAGGTCATCACATGATCGGTCGGCTTGAAGGTGAGACCCAGGTTTCCCGAGACGTCGTCATGCTTGATCGTGGCATCGTTGGTGACGAAGACGAACGGGCCGTGCGTGGGATTCAGCACGCTGATGTTACCCAGGGTCGCGAGATCTTCCGACTGCGTCCAGCGCTGTTTCTCTTCGTGAGTTCCGCGGATGCCGGCGGTGACCGCCCACTTGTCCGCCAGCGGATACTCCATGTTGCCGAAAGCGGCGACCGACCTGGTTGTCTGGTCATTGAGGACGCGAACACGCGTTTTGTAGAGCAGGTCCACCGCCTGCGTGTTGCTGGCCTCGACGTTGTCGCTCGAATAGAAGAGACCCGCGACCCACTTCGATCGCCACGAGTCGTCCGAAACGAGGCGCAGCTCCTGAGAGAAGACCTTGATGTGCTCGGCGACGATCGTCTCGAACTGGACCAGCGGCGAGGCATCCGTGTCGTCGACCAGATGCCGGCGATAGCGATCGAAGCCGCTCACCGAGGTCAGCGTTGCACGCGGGACCGTCCAGTTCATCGTGAGATTGGTACCGTAGGTTGTGCTGGTGACCTTGTTCCCGAACAGATTGTCCTGATCGGATGTGTAAGGATCGTTGTCGGTATCCGCGTACCCCTGCAGGTCTGTGCACCCGCCGCGATTGCCGGCCCGGACGGCCGGGCAGGTAATGACGCCCGTGACCGGATCCTTGAAACCGATGTGCTCGCGCAAGGCCGCATCCGAGCTGTCACGGCCGTAGTGCACATTCAGGAGCGCGTTGAAGTTCTCGGAAGGCACCCAATCGAGCAGCACGCGTCCGCCGAGGCGATCCTGCTCACCGTTGCGCTGGCCGGTGAAGCGATTCGTCTGGTAGCCACTGCCCCGCTGCCGGGTGAAGACAGCAGCCCGGCCGTTCAGCGTATCCGTCAACGCGCCACCTGCGGCCGCTTCCAGCTCGAACGTGTTCCAGGAGCTGTATTCGGCGCGCAGATCCATGTCGGTTTTGGCTGTAGGCTTGCGGCTGATGAACTTGATCGCGCCGCCCGTGGTGTTGCGGCCGTAGAGCGAGCCCTGGGGTCCCTTCAGCACCTCGATGCGCTCCACGTCGTAGAGCTGTCCGCCCATCATCGGGATGAAGGGTACGAACACGTCATCGAAATAGACACCCACCGAAGGGTTGTTGATGCTGCTGTAGTCGTTGAGGCCCACGCCGCGCATCGTGAAGATCGGGCTTTCGAAACCCACCGAATATTTCGCGTTCAGGCCGGGCGTGAGCATGGCAAGGTCGGCGGGCCGCGATATGCCAAGCGCCACCACGTCCTCACCACTGAAGGCCCTGATCGAGGTCGAGACGTTCTGGGTATTCTCTTCACGCTTGCGCGCAGTGACCGTCACTTCTTCCAGCTCGGCGCCGAAGGCCGGCAATGCCAGCGCGCAAGCGACCGCGACAGTCAGAATTCGATTTCTACGCGAACGGGCTCGGTTTCTCATGAGAGGCTCCCCATCGATTTTTTTCGGTACGGGCGCGCCATCGACTGACTGCGCAGTCATATCTTGCACCTGTGAACTGTGTGGGTCAATCAGAAAGGTGGGCGGGCCTCGATCGATCTGCCTGCATCCGCAGGCAGATAAGGCCGTCAACGCTGTGCGCTGTAGACGACCCGTCCTTCCAGCAAGGTGGTGAGCACACGAGTGTCCGCAATATTCGCCGACGGGATGTCGAACAGATTGCGATCGAGGACGATCAGGTCCGCAAACTTGCCCACTTCGATGGATCCGTTGGTTTTCTGCCACCCGACGGACACGGCGCCGTTGAGGGTGGCCATGCGCAGCGCCTCAGTGAGATTCAAAGATTCCTTGCCGTGGTCGAGCAGGCCGGCGATGGCAGGAAACAGATTCGGGTTGGGCAGCACGACCCAGTCGCTGCCGATCGTCAGGAGGGTGCCTTTGTCCCACAGCGTGCGGAATTGCCAGGCCCCCGCCAGATTCTTTGTCAGTGGACCTTTGATCTGCCAGATCGCAGGCGACATCTCGGCCACGGCACCGAGCGCGGCCAACCGCCCAATGTCCTGCGGCGAATAGCGCAAGCTGTGGGCAATGTCATGCAGGATGCCGGAGTCGCCGTTCGCCTTGCGCGCCGCCTCGATTGCATCGAGCGCCACGCGCGTGGCGCCGTCGCCGACCGCGTGCATCTTCACCTTGATGCCCATCTTGTCGAACCGCACGAGCGCTGCATTCAGCGCGGCAACGGTCTCGTACAGGCGCTCTTCGGGCACATGGTTGTGCTCGTCCAGCTCGACGTCGGTGGCGTGCGGCTGCAACGGTGAACCATCGACGTAAATCTTCACGAAGTCCGTCGCCACATGCTTCGAGCGAAACGCGGCGCGATTGGCGATCGTGCGCTCCATGCCTTCCATCGAGTCCAGGCTGCTTGCCGGATTGCCCCACACGATGTGCGCGGCCAGCCGCAAGGGCCATTCACCCTTGTCGTCCAGCGCTTTGATCTCCGTCAGCATCAGCTCGTTGGCCGTGGCCTCCTGCGCCGAGGTGATTCCGAACTGATTGCAGAGCCTGGCGGATTTCAGGACAGCATCGCGCATCGTCGCCGGCAGCATTGGGGGAATCGCCTTGGTGACGAGCCACGTCGCCTTCGACAGCAACTCACCGGTCAGCTCGCCCTTCTCGTCATGCAGTATTCGGCCGCTTTGCGGATCCGGCGTCGTGCGCGTGACGCCCGCCAGCTCGAGCGCTTTGCCGTTCGCCAGACCGTGGTGGTACGACCATTCGCGGATGTAAATCGGCGTATCCGGGAACTCGGCATCCAGGTAGCGGCGATGCGCCTTGCCGCCCGGGAAGAGATCGCCCCTGTAGACATCGGCGACGATCCAGTCCGAGGTCTTCTTGCCCCGCGCACAGACTTTCAGCGCGGCAATGATCTGCTCGACGCCGCTCTCACCTGGAATGTTGCAATTGATAAAGCGCATCTGCGCTTTGTGCAGATGCTGATGCGCATCGTGCAGGCCGGGCATCGCCATCTTCCCTTGCAGGTCGACCACTCGCGTGCTCGCGCCGGTGTATGCCTTCACACCCGCATCGCTCCCGACGTAGACGAATTTCCCGTCCTTGATGGCAACGGCCTGTGCCCAGGCGTGACTTGCGTCCACAGTGTAAATGCGGCCATTTCTATACACCGAGTCGGCAGGGGGCTCTGCCGCGTGCAGCAAGCCGCAGGTCAACGTCGACACGAGCAGGCTGCAAAAGACTTTGAGTGTTCTCATGTGTCAGCGCCTTTTCATCGCGTTAACGATGGCGTCATGGGTGTAGTGCCAATACGGTCCGGTCGAGTCGGTCATCTCGAAGTGCCCTGCCCCTTCGACGACGGTGAGCTGCGCCGGATCTCCCGCCGCTTTGGCCGCCGCGACATAGCGGCGTAGCTGCTCGATGCGCAAGGGCTTGTCTTCGCTGCCGACGAGGTTCCACTGCGGCACGCCGGTTGGAAGCAGCTCGATGGGCGAACCCGCGCGATAGTGATCCGGCACCTGCGCAGGGCGACCGCCCATGATTTCTCGCGTCGCCTCCGTGCATTCGGCGAGGCCTTTGCGCAAGTCACCCTCGACGGCCGCTCGCATATCCGGCACGCCCGCGATGACGACAGCGCCGATGGGCCGCAATGGATTCGACGAGCTGATGTCACTGCCCGCCGGCACTCGCGCACGGGATGCGAGCCAGGCGGCGAGATGGCCGCCTGCCGAATGACCGACGATGACGACCCGCGAGAGATCCAACGGATAGCGTGAGGCCAGCTCCCGCGCGAAGTCGGTTCCTTGCGCGACATCCTGCCAGGTTACGGGCCATCCGCCGCCGTTGCCCACGCGGCGATACTCGAGGTTCCAGACAGCAAAGCCCTCTGCATTGATCGCGCGCGCGAACTGGCCGAGCTGATCGAGCGGATAGCGCGACATCCAGCACCCGCCATGAACGAGCACGACGAGTGGATGCTTGCCGCCAGCCTTGGGCAGGTACAGGTCGCCGAATTGCAAAGGGTCTTTTCCATACGGGATGCGGTGGTCGGCGGCGACCGGCCTGATCGCCATGTATTCATCTTCGCTCATCACTTTGTGCGGCGACGTCGCACCACCGACAAGCTCCGTCGCCGCGGCCGAGACCTGGGGCCACGGCGCGGACTGCGGGTCGATGATTTCGAAGTGCCCGGCGTCTGCGAAGCTCATGAGCCGCACCTGTTCGTGCGCGGCCTGGGCGGCCTCGTAGTACTCGTCTTTCGACCAGATATCCTGGCCGCCCAGCACCACCACCGTGGGAATGCCGAGCGGCAACATCAGTCGCGGCGACAGCTCTGCATAGCGCTCCGGTCGTTCCTCCGGACTGCCCCCGACGAGAGTGCGTATCGTCTGTTCGCAGCGGCCCTTCCCGTCGCAAACTTTGAGCACGGGGTGCGGATACCAGTGAACGAGATCGTTCACGGGCGCTATCCCCATCACACCCTTCAACCTCAGAGGGTCCTTGCTCATGAGCTCTGGATTGCGCGAAATCTTCGGGCGTGCGGCGAGCCACAACGCAAGTTGCCCGCCTGCGGAATGGCCGATGGCGATGACGCGCGTCAAATCCAGGTTGTATTTCGGTGCCAGTGTCCGCAGGAAATCGGCGCCTTGGGCCACATCCTGAAACGTGCCGGGCCAGCCACCGCCGGGATTGCCGACGCGTCGGTACTCGAGGCTCCACGTGGCGATGCCACTGTCCGCGAGCGCCTTCGCGAAGCGGCCGACGTACTGAATTCCGTACTGCGCTTCCCAGCCGCCTCCATGCACCACGATGGCTACCGGATACGGTCCCTTCCCCTTCGGCAGCCGCAGCTCGCCGTACTGATTCGGATCGGCTCCATAGTGAATCAGCGCATCGGGCTTGGGGTTTTCCCAACGGGTTGCCTGCGTCACCGTGATCAGGGCGTCGGTCTGGGCAGACTGCGCACTGAATGGAAGAGCAAACAGCAGCAGCGCCGTCAGGACAAAACACGATCTCAGCATCAGACCTCTCCCGCTCAACATCAGGGCTCGCCGGCTCAGCGCCGGTACACCGTCGCACCGGCCTGAATCACATGGTCCGGGGCGACCATCGAATCGAGATTTTCCAGTGGGTTCGCCGCCAGAATCACGAGGTCGCCCCACTTGCCGGCAACGATGGTGCCCGCCTCGTTCTGCAGGCCCATGGTGGCTGCGCCGTTCAATGTCGCGGCCTGGATCACTTGCATCGCGGACAAACCGCCGTTTGCGAGCGCGGCGAGCTCCTCGCGATACACGGCACCGATCGTGGGCATGTCAGGCGCATTCGAGTCCGTACCGACCGCGAATTTGATGCCCGCTTTCTGCATGTCGTGAAACAGGGCCATCATGGTCTGCCGATCGTGGTGAATCTGCAGCTCGAGCCAGAGCGAACGCGCACCGGTGGCGCGCGCAAGCTCATTCAGATGGAAGCGCAGCGTCGGCACCACGTAAATGTGCTTCCGGGCGATATCCGCAAGCACCGCCGGCGTCGTGCGCTCATCTCCATAGGGATAAAGATGCTCGAGGCTGTCGACGCCGGCGTCGACGGCCCGGCGCGCCGACAGTCGCCCGGAATCCTGGAATCCGCCAACGTGTGACGTTACCCGCAGCTGCCAGCTATGGGCTTCGTCGACGATGGCGCGCAACTCGTCTTCGGTGAGCGGCGGAAAAGTCTTGATGAGATCCGCGCCGAGCTTCGCAGCCTCGCGAACTCGCTTGCGCAACTCCCATGGCCCATCGCCTTCCACTGCGTAAACCGCCGGCTCGTAGGGCTCGAACTCGGTGGCGTGTCCTCCGGTGACTGTGATTCCAGGACCCGAGACGTAAAGACGAGCGCCCCCTGCAAGCCCGAGGCGTTGCGCGCGCTTCAGCGAGTAGCCGACGTGATTGCGTGAAGCGACATCCCGAACGGTGGTGATGCCGACTCGCTGGTAGGCTTCGAGGAACCGCTCCGAGCGGATGGCATTCAACGAGTCGTCTTCGACGTTGAAGCCAGCCGGAAAATAGAAGGTGATGTGCGCATGGACATCGAACAGTCCGGGCAGAATCCACTTTCCCGTGGCGTCGATGCGCGCGGCGTCAGCCGGCACCGCCGTGGCGCCTATGGATTCGAAGACACCGGCACGGATCAGGAGACCCGGATTGGGTCGCGGCGCAGCGCCGCTGCCATCGATGAGGGTGCCACCGCTGATATAGAGTGGCGGCGTCGGGGCGCGCTCAGGGACGAACTTCCGGATCTCGCCGCTGTAAAGAAAGGTTCGATCGGGATCCGCGGCACTCAGTGTGCTCGCGGCGGCGAAGAAACATAGCGCACCGACAACGGCGTGAAGTTTGGTCCAGCGCGAGCTCACGTCACTACTGCGCGAACGCAGCCGCCTGTGCCGCAGTGTCGACGAACTCCTCGAACTTGACGATCTTGCCGTGGCGAAGCGTGTAGAGATGCACCCAGTTGCTTCGATAGGTCTTGCCTGTGGACTTCACGAGCATGTCCTCGAAGCCGAGCGCGGCAACGAGCCCCCTCTTCGACAGGAACCCCGTGACCTTTTGATCGCGCACCTCCAGGCGCTCCACCGCCATCGTGAAGAACCGGCGAATGCCCTCCTTGCCTTTGAACGTGCCGGCGAACGGAATGATCGCAGGCCCTGGAGCGACCCATTCGACACTGTCATCCATCAACGCCACGATGGCTTCGACATCGCCCTTCTCGAAAGCGGCGTAGAGCGTCTCGATGACTTTCAGATCCGGGTCTTTCGCCGGCTCGGCAGCCGCGCTTACCGACGTCCCTGCGCCCGCCATCAGCGCGAGCAGAACAACCGCGACCCGACCCCGCAGGGAGAGCCTGGCGCGACGGCCCGAGGCTGCTGCGAAAATTGACATGAGAGAATCTCCAGCGGCATGAATCGTGGGTGAGCTCAGTGCGATCGTGAACTCGCGGCGGCCTTGTTACCAGCGGCGTCATAGACCACCTTGCCTTCGAACACGGTCTGCAGCACGCGGGTGTCGGCGATCTGCGCAGTGGGAATGTCGAACAGGTTGCGGTCGAGCACGATCATGTTGGCGAGCTTGCCCACCTTGATGGAACCGCTGCGCTCCTCCCAGCCGACCGAGCGCGCGCCATTCAAAGTGATTGCCTCGATAGCGCTGCGCAAGTCGATGGACTCACTGCCGTGATCCACCATGCCGCCCAGGGCGGGGAACAGGTTGGGCGTCGGCAGGATCACCCAGTCCGTGCCGGCCGTGATGAGCGCGCCACTGGCCTGCAGCGACTTGAAGGGAAATGCGCCGACGAGGTTCTCAGTGAGCTCCCCTTTGATCTGCCAGATTGCCGGCGACAGCTCTGCTACCGCACCGAGTTTCGCGACGCGTGGCAGGTCTACGGGATCGAAGCGCACGCTGTGCGCCACTTCCTGCCGCACGCGCGAATTCGGATTGGCCTTGCGTGCCGCCTCGATAGCATCGAGCGCAACACGCGCCGCGCCCGTTCCCGTGACGTGCATCTTGGCCTTGATACCGAGGCGATCGAAGCGGATCAGGGCCGCGTTGAGCTTCTGTGGCTCTTCGAGAAGCTTGCCCACCGGCACGTGCCCACTGCTGTCGAGCGACACGTCGGTGGTGTGCGGCTGCAAAGGCGAGCCGTCGATGATGATCTTCACGAAGTCCGTCTTCTGGTGCGCGCTGGCATAGCGGGCGCGATTGTCGATGAGGCGATCGAGATCCGCCGCCGATGCATTGCCGAACTCGGGGTTGTCCCACACGATGTGAGAGGCAAGCTCGAGCGGCCATTCGCCGCGTTCGTCCAGCGCCTTCACACCTTCCAGCAGCTCCCGGGTGGCCGAGGCTTCCTGAGCCGAGGTGATGCCGACCTGGCTGCACATCTGCGCTGACCATTTGAGAGCGGTCCGAACGGTTTCCGCGGACGGCGCCGGCAAAGCCTTCTGAACCAGCCAGGTGGCTTTCTCGAGCAGCTCGCCGCGAGGCTCGCCTCGTTCGTCGCGCAACACGCGGCCGCCTTGCGGGTCCGGCGTCGAGCGGGTTACTCCCGCAATCTGCAGGGCGCGGGAGTTGGCGAGCGCGTGATGCCACGACCACTCGCGAATGTAGATGGGTGTGTCGGGAAACGCCTCGTCGAGATAGCGACGATGCGCCTTGCCGCCGGGGAATAGATCCGGTCGATAGACGTTTGCGATGATCCACTCGCCCTTCGGCTTTCCCGCTGCGCACTTGCGCAACGCTGCGATGATCGCAGTGACATCACTGTTGTCGGGAATAGCGCAGTCGAAGTTCGAACGCATGCCGGTGACCAGCAGGTGCTGATGCGCGTCGTGGATGCCGGGCATCACCATGCGCCCCTGCAGATCCACAACTTTCGTGCCGGCGCCTACGTGATCATGCAAGCCCTGCTCGTTTCCGACGTAGACGAATCGTCCGCCGCTGATGGCGACGGCTTCTGCCCAGGCCTGCCCACTCTCTACAGTGTAGATGCGCCCATTTCGGTACGCGGTTTCCGCGGGGGCCGCGGCAAGGGCCACGCTGCTCAGCGCGGTGCAGGCACAAAGTACGATTAACGCGCTGCGCATGGTTTGCAGATCGACCTCCGTGGAACCAGAAGAGGTACATCGGCCAAGCCGACTTCGAGCTGAATCTATTGGATCATGCCTGCGCAGTCAACATCGTGGCGCGCTCGTCGGCCGGCGAGTCGCGCCGAACGCAGGTTCGGCGGGGCTTACTTGTCTGCGGGGGTAATGCGTGCCGAGGCGCCGGGAACCAGCACGCCGGAAAACAACCGCTTCTCGGGTTGTCTGCTCGGATTCTCAACGCTTTCCAGCAGGAGACTGACGGCGGCGGCCGCCATGTCCTGCACCGGCTGGCGGATGGTGGCGAGTGCGTAGCTCGCCCAGGTGCCCGGCTCCACGCCGTCGAAGCCGAGTACGGAAACATCATCCGGAACGGAGAGCTTGTGCACGTGACGGATGGCATCGAGGCACCCGAGCGCCATGACATCCGCGGCGGCGATGATGGCATCGGGTGTCTTACCGAGCTTGCGCTTCACGAGCTCGAATGCACCAAAGCCGCCTTTATAAGTGTAGTCCCCGTCGATGGTAACGTGAGACTTCACTCCGTGATGCTGCAAGCGGGCGATGCAGCCTTCGATGCGCTCGACCCCCACCGCCGAGTCCTTGGGGCCGCCGATCAGTCCGAAGCGGCGATGGCCCGAGGCAACCAGCGCGTCGATCATGAGCCTGGCACCGCCTGCCTGGTCGCAACACACGGCGTTCACGCCGCGCTCGTGCATGAAGCGGTTATAGAACACCAGCGCCACGCGCCGTTGCTCGAACTCTTTCACCTGCGCGACGCTCAGGCGAGCGGCGGCGATGACACCGTCCAGCCTGTATTGCCAGACGCTGCCCAGGACGCGGTCGACGTCGCTCTCGTTCTGGATGGTGAACAAGAGAAGGTGCACGTTCCGCTCCGCGCAGCGCGCATTGAGCTCGGAGAGCACCTCCGGATAGTAGAGATTGGTGAGGTTCGAGATGATGACCCCGACCAGGTTCGAGCGGCGCGTGGTGAGGCTGCGCGCGATGGCATCCGGCGCATACCCCAGCCGCCTGGCGGCAGCGATGACCCGGTTGCGCATCTCGTCCGAGATGCTGCCGTCCGGGCGGAAACAGCGAGAGACCGCGGACTGCGAAACGCCCGCGAGCTGGGCGACATCGTATGAGGTAGCGGTCTTGCGGGCTGGCCCGGATCTCCCGCGATACCGTGTGGTTTCCACCTCTGGGGCGCGGACGGCACTGGCCCCGGTCCCTCCTGCGGCTCGCTTCTTCATTCTTGCTCCGTAACGTCCGGGTAAAGTCTACACGCATCGCGAAAAACCGGCGCGGCCGGCAACTTGACGGGCATGAACACCGTCGGTATGTTCTGACTGCGCAGTCAACACATCGGACACCCTTGCCCGCTCCCAATCGCACACGCTCCGCAGAAGCCGTGATCACCGCACCCGTGACGGTGCCCTATGTCCGCCAGTCCACGCAGAGCGCGCACTGGTTCGTCGCCCGTGCACTGGCCGGGTTGCTCGAGACTTCGAAGCTCCGCAAGACCGACATCGATGGCCTCTGCCTCGCAAGTTTCAGCCTCGCGCCCGATACCGCCATCGGCGTCACACAGTACACCGGCCTCAGCACTACCTGGCTCGACCACATTCCCCTGGGAGGAGCCTCCGCCATCGTGGCTCTGCGCCGCGCCTTGCGCGCGGTCGAATGCGGAGACGCACAGGTGGTCGCGTGCATTGGCGCTGACTCGAACCGGGCGGACTCATTCAACGCGAGCCTCAGCAATTTCAGCCTGTTCTCGCGAGACGCGGTGCTCCCCTACGGGGCCGGTGGCCCCAACGCGAGCTTTGCGTTTCTCACCGATTGCTACATGCGCCGATACGGCGCCACGCGAGAGGACTTTGGCAAGCTCTGCGTGGCGCAACGACAGAATGCGCTCAGCTACCCAAACGCCCTCTTCAGGAAACCCCTGACGCTCGAGGCCTACCTCGCCGCCCGCCCGATTGCGGATCCCATCCACCTCTTCGACTGCGTGATGCCGTGCGCCGGAGCCGAAGGGTTCCTGGTGATGACACGGGAGCGCGCCGAAGCCCAGGGCATTCCTTACGCACGAGTGCTCGCTTCCAGCGAACGCCACAACGCGTTCCCGGACGACCCGGTTCAGCTTCGCGGCGGCTGGGTACTCGACCGTGATCGTCTCTATGGCACAGCCGGCATCGAGCCGAAGGATGTGGATTTCGTGCAGACCTACGACGACTACCCGGTGATGTCGTTCATCCAGCTCGAAGACATGGGATTCTGCGCGAAGGGTGAAGCGGCCGAATTCATTCGGCGCCACGATCTCACCGTGACAGGCACGTTTCCGGTGAATACCTGTGGCGGTCAGCTATCCGTCGGGCAAGCGGGTTGCGCAGGTGGATTTCTCGGCGTGGTCGAGGCGGTTCGCCAGCTCACGGGCCAGAATCTGGCCACCGCGGTTCCCGAAGCGCGCTTCGCCGTGGCGCTCGGCTTCGGAATGATCGTTTACGATCGCGGCCTATGCGCGGCGGCGGCGATTCTCGCCAAGGCCGACGCATGAGTGAATCGCTTTTGAAGCCACCGGCCGCCCGCTCACCCGCAGCGCTTGGGCTGACGGCCGCAGCTGCCGCCGGTCGATTCGAATTGCAGGTGTGCGCCAACTGCAGCACGGTTCAATACCCGCCCCGGGAGGCCTGCGTGCACTGCCTGACCGGTGCCCTGGAATGGCGTGAGCAGAGTGGGCTCGGTGAGCTCATCGCCGCAACCACGGTTCATCACAGCGCCGACCCCTATTTTCGGGCGCAAGGGCCGTGGCGCATTGGCATGGTCAGGCTCGACGCCGGTGTCACCGTGATCACCCATCTGCACCATGCGTGCGCGGAAACTCGCGGCAGGGTGCAGGTCCGCGCGCTGCTGGATCGGGCAGAACAAGGCGTTCTGATGGCCTTTCCCGCGGACCCGGCTCAGGCGGGCACGCCGGACCCGCAAGTGCTCGAGATGACAGGCAAAGGCCTCTACCAGCGATAAGAAACCTGAGCGGCGTAGGTTCGCGGCATCGTGTACATGTCCTGCGCGTACCCCAGGCTATCGAACACGAACACGCGATTCACCACCTGCTTGTCCGCGATGTTGTTCACGAGCGCTGCAATTTCCCAATTCTCGTTCGGCTGATAGCTGATTCGCGCGTTGTGCTTGAAGTAGCCCGCGATGTCCGCGGCCGGGTCGTTGAAGTTGTTCGAGTTGTGATCGGAGACGGAATTGAAGTCCCACAGCAGCGACAGCGTGCCTCGCGGCCCCATCGTGCGGCGATAGGTCAGGCTGCCACTTGCGCTGAACTTCGGCGCCATCGCCATTTCGGTGTCACGCGTCGTCAGCCCATCACGCAGGGTCACGTCCTTGATTTTGGTATCGAGCCCTGCGAGACCGAGCATTGCCGTCAGCCCTTCGGTTAGGCGCCCCTCGATCTCCACTTCGACGCCTTGTGAGATGCCGTCCTTGTTGACTATGTTGCCGCCGATGCCGATCCAGTTGAAAGTCTGGAAGTCCTTGTAGTCGTAGTGGAACACGGACACATTGAAACGCAGGCGGCCGCCCGCCAGCAGGGTCTTCGCGCCGATTTCCGTGGCGTACACCGTCTCATCCCCATAGGGAATCTGGTCGAACGGCAGGCCGGAACCATAGAAGCCGTTGTTGAAGCCGCCCGCTTTGGTGCCACGTGAGAAGGAGCCGTAGATCAGCACGTCTTCCATGGGCCGCCAGTCGGCCTGGAGCTTGCCTGAGTAGAGTGTTTCGCCGATCGAGCCCGCATACGGTTGCGGCGTGTAGTCCGTGAAACAGTTGTTCGGAATCGGGAATGCGTTGCAAAGACGCAGCGACGCGTTGTCGCGATCGACGAAGTCTTTTTCGTCACGCGTGATTCGCACGCCCGCAGTGAGCGAGAGGGCCGGTGTGACATCGTGCTCGAGCTGCCCGAAGACTGAGTATGACTTCGTCTTGAGTTTCCAATCCGCCGAGAGCGCGATCGGGAACAGCGCGCCTTCGTAGAGCTCCGTCGCCGGGTTCACGCCGGCGGGGCCATCGAGTGGCACGTTGAATGTCGCAGAAGGTTGGTTGTCCGCGTCCGCATCCAGATAATAGAGACCGGTGATCCAGCGCGTGGCGCCCGCCGAGCTGCCCAGGCGAATCTCCTGCGTGAACGTCTGTGTGGAGTACGGGAATGTGGCAAAACAGAGGCTATTCGGGCTCGCGTCGCAGTCTTCCATGAGCTTGCGCGAGAGGTCGAGGTAACCCGAGATCGACGTGAGCGTCACATCGCCGAACTCCTTCTCGATGCGCAGCAGGCCTGTCGAGCTGTGCGATTTCAGGTGCTGCGGGAAGTCTGTGTCCGCTACATCGGGAGCGGCCGCCCGCCCGCCACGGAAAGTCGCCTGGTTGTAGCCGGCACCATCGGTGCCACCGGGGTCGCGAACGTACAGATTGCCATTTGTGGGATCCACGATTGCCGGAACCTGCTGGTAGTAGAGGTGGCGGCTGTCGAGCTCGCCATACTCGCCCTTCGCCAGCACGGTGAGCCCGGAATCGTTCTTCCATTGCAATTGTCCGCGGATGGCATCCGTACCCGCCTGCCCTGCCGGCTTGAACGCGGGATTGGCGTTGCGAAGGAATCCATCGCTGTGGTTCGAAAGGATCGAAAGCCTGCCGGAGAGTTGCTCCGTGAGCGGCCCGCTGATTGCGCCTTCCACCTTGTATTCGTCGAAACTCCCACCGGTCACCTGCAGGAAGCCGGCCGGTGTATCCGTCGGACGCGCCGAGAGAAAGTGCACGAGGCCGCCGGTTGAATTGCGGCCGAAGAGCGTGCCTTGCGGCCCGCGCAGCACTTCCACTCGCTGCAGATCGAACATGGAGAAGCCGAGTGCCGGCACGGCAACGAGATACATCTCATCCACGTAGGCCGTAACGGGTGCTTCGTGCCCTTCACCGAAATCATTGAGGCCGATGCCGCGAATGACGATGTTGGCACTGCTGCCTGGCCCGTAGGCCGAGTAGTTCGTGACGTTCGGCACTTTCACCAGCGCGTCTACCGCGCTGGTGAGACCGAGGTTACGCACGGCTTCGCCACTGAAGGCGGCCACGGAAATACCCACATCCTGGAGGTTCTGCTCGCGCTTCTGCGCGGTGACCGTAACTTCCTCCAACGCCTGTCCGGCTGCCGCGCCACTCACGCAACACAGAACCAGAGCAGCGTGGAATCGATAATTTGCTGACCGCATGTGCATGTCGTCCTGTGAGACGCAGATCTTTGCCTGCGCAGTCAAATCTGTGCCATTTCGGGCAGGCATGTCAAGTGATACAGGCTGAGCGCGCGCCGATGTTGCTTCAAAAGCACAGCCGGTGAAAATTCCCAAGGCTGACGGCGCAGTCTTGCCGTTCCCTTGAGGGTGAGCGGGCGTGCGATCCCGCCCGCTCATCCGGCTCGTCAGAGCTTGATGTTGTAGACTCGGCGCGCGTTCTCACTGAGCACGTTGCGCGCCATCGTCTCGCAATCTTTTTCGCTCCAGCCGTACGATGAGCGATAGTCGTTCAGGATTTTCGCCAACACCTGCCGCACGTTGTAAGCGCAGTAGCCCAGGGTTTCCGGCGTGCTCCAGTCGCTGCCGTGCATCACTTTCTCTGACGGGGCGAGCGCCAGGAACACGCGGAGCGTTTCTTCCAGGACCCCCGGGAAGTTTGCGTAGAAAGAAAGGTCCGCATACACATTCGGGAACTGCGAGAGGAATGCCGCGACGAGGTGGTGGTGCGGATACCCCGTGTGGATGATGACGAACTGGGTGTCGGCGCGCCGCACGTCGGGGTCCTGGAAGACGAAGTACAGGCCTGTCGGGTCGTTGAAATCCTCCCTGAGCGCAGGATGCAACGCCACGGCACTGTGGATGATGATGCGCAGACCCACCTGGCCCGCCTTCACGTACAGACGCTTCAGCAGATAGTCCTGATAGGAGCGTAACGCTCGCGTCAGCGCGGGATCCGAGTAAATGGGCGCATCGGCGTGGCCTCGGGTCATGGCCGCAGCCGGTGCGGCGAGCATCGCCTTGAGGTCCCGATCCGCGGTTGCTCGCTCCACGGTCATATCCACTGCGATGGGCCGGTAATAGGCAATGGGGATCTTGATCCCCCGCGCACCGTTTTTCGCCGCCTGGTCGAAGATATCCAGCAGGGTCTCTTCGAACCGGCCGATGTCGCGAATTCCCTTCTCTTTGGCCCACGAGGGTTGCAGCAGCGGCCCGATGTTGAAGCTCCATTCGAACCGGTCGTTCGGCACCAGGCTCTTCGGCCGCACGGGCACCTGGTCATTCGATTGCAGCAGGATGGCCGGCACTTTCTCGCGGTCCATCACTGAACGGTAATACGCGCTGTAGTCCTTGCCGACGTGAGCCGCGACGATGGAATTGAATCCCGCCGCAGTGGGCTCGACACCATAGACCCTTGCAACGTAGTTGCGCATTCCGATCTCGCGCGGCATGCGATCGAAGTGCTGGCGAAACTGCTCGAGCACCCGGGTCTTCAGTGGATCGCCCGGCGCCTGCGCCGAGGGCGGTAACAGCGCATTGGTGAAGTCATCATTCCAGATCGAGTTCTCGGCGCCGTCGGTCATATCGGCGGGCTGATGCACGTGAACGTCGATCACCGGCAGTTGATTCAGGTCGAGCGCGCCGACCTGGGTCACCGGCAACGCCGTGGCTGCACGGGCTGACAAACTCTGTGCGGCGGCCAATGCCAGAGCACCGCCGGCGCCCAGGCCCTTCAGCAGATCACGTCGAAACATACATGTACCTCAGGCGATGATGCGCGTGCGTGGGATCGGGCGCTCAGCGGCCCGGGCGAATGTTTTGAGCGCGGCCGACAGTCGCTGGCTGCGGAAAGGGGTTGTCGCGCAGGTAGACGAGTGCTGCCTGGATGGCAGCGACATCTTTCTTTGTCAGAGCATCCGCGAAGCTCGCCATGCCGCGCGCCTCGAGGGCACCGCCCAGCACTATGTCCTCGAAAATTCGGTGCTTCTCGGGGGTCAACTCACGCAGGTCCGGCAGCAGCGCCTTTGAAGTGAGCATGCCGTGGCAACGACCGCAGTTCCCGCGGTAAAGCTCGATGCCGCGATCGATAGTGGCCTTGTCAGCGGTCATCACGAACCTCGGCGCATTGCTTGCGGCCTGAGCTTTCACGGGCGGCAAGGGCACGCTCGTACCATCGAGTTTGAACGTGAGCACTCGCCCGGTGTTCGCGTACTTCCGCGCGGGATTGTCCGCGTCCATCATGAAGAACGTCGCCCCACCGAAGCCTGCGAGCACGCTCACGTATTGAACGCCGTCCACGCGATAGGTAATCGGCGGAGCGATGATTCCGGTACCCGTGAAAAGACGTTTGAGAAGCTTGCCGGTGCGGGCGTCGTAAGCACTGAAGTTGCCATCAGTGCTGCCCTGGAAAACGACGTCGCCAGCAGTCACCAGGGTGCCGCCATTCGATAGTGTGGAGTACTCGACCTCCCACGCCGTCTGTCTCTTCACCGGATCCCACGCGCGCAAGTAGCCGCGCGTCGGCCGCAACTCCTGACCGCGCAGGAACGGCTTCAAATCCGCGATCTGTTCGTCGAAATGCGTGACGCGTGAGGCGGACTCGACCCACCAGGCCTGCTGTGCCGGAATGTAAACGAGCCCGGTTCGCGGGCTGAAACTCATGGGATGCCAGTTGTGCGCGCCGGCGACCCACGGATACATGAGCGTTTCCTTGCCGGAGTAGCCGTACTTCGCATGCTCCGTCAGCACCGGCCGCCCGGTTTTGGCATCTACGTGAGACGCCCATGTGACGTACGCGTACTTCTCCGCGGAGAGCAGCTCGCCCGTCTCACGATCGAGCACATAGAAGAATCCGTTCTTCGGGGCCTGCATCAGCACCTTCCTGGTGCGACCCTCCCAAGGCAGCTCCGACAGAATCATGTGCTGGGTGGCTGTGAAGTCCCATTGATCGCCGGGTGTTGTCTGGTAGTACCAGAGGAGCTGTCCCGTTTCCGGGCGCACAGCGAGAATGCTGGACAGAAAGAGGTTGTCGCCGCCTGATGGGCTACGCACGCTCTGCGGCCACGGGCCACCGTTCCCCGTGCCGACATACAGTAGATCGAGCATGGGATCGTATGCGAACGAGTCCCACACGGTGCCGCCGCCTTTACCCGGCCAGGCGCCATGCTCGGGGTCCCAGGTTTTTGCGGCACGCTCGAGCTCGGGTTGCTCGAAAGGTCCCGTGGGCCCTGCGGGCACAGTGAAGAATCGCCAGGCGAGCTTGCCCGAATCGACGTCGTAAGCCGAAAAATAGCCGCGCACGCCGAACTCGGCGCCACCATTTCCGATGAGCACCTTGCCTTTCACGATGCGCGGCGCGCCCGTGATGGTGTACGGCAGCTTCCGGTCGACAATAGTGTCTACCTGCCAGATGAGCTTGCCGTCACGCGCGTCGAGCGCGATCAACCTGCCATCGAAGGTTGCGAGAAACACGCGCCCGTGCCAGATCGCAAGGCCACGGCTGACGACATCACAACAGCCGTTTCGGGCGCTCGCCCCGGGAACCTGTGGATCGTAGGTCCACAGCAGTTTTCCGGAGCGCGCCTCGATTGCGTAAGCGCGGCTCCACGAGCCGGTGGTAAACATGACTCCATCCACCACGAGAGGCGTGGCTTCGAGTCCCCGGTCCGTTCCCAGGTCCAACTGCCACGCGAGCCCGAGCCGCGAGACGCTGGAGCTGTCGATGTCGGCAAGCGGTGAGTAGCGTTGCTCGGAGTACGTGCGCCCGTGAACGAGCCAGTTGTCGCTGTCGGACTCATCCGCGCGCTCGACTCTCTCTTCCGAAACATCGAACGCTGCTGCGGCAGGCGCTGCCGCAGCCACGGTGGATCTGGGTTTTCCACCGCAGCCCGTGTTCACGAGCAGCGCAAGTGCTAACGCGAACGCAAAGAACGTTCTGGACCTCGTGCTCATTCGCGTGAAGCCGTTAGCGGCTGGCACTGCTTGGGCCAATGCTCTCGGCGCTCTGACGCTTCAGGATCCAGCTCTGCTCTCCAGGCACCTCGAAGAAGAGCCGCAGCGTATCGCCGCTCACGTCGTACTTGATGCTTTCCGGCACTTTCTGCTTGAAGAACGTCCCTGTGCCCGGTGCGCCGTCTGCGCGGGCGGCGTCGGAAACCCAGTGCAGTTGCATGGCCTGATCCATTACGAGCAGCCCGGGGGATGTCACCTTGTACGTTCCGTAGTTGGCGCTCGCATCCGGAGTCGGCTTCTTCTTCTCACCCAGATCGTAGATGGCATCGACGATGAGATAGCGTGGCGTGATGACCATGAGGCCGCTCTGGAAGGGATGCGCGGTACCGCCCGACATCCAGGTTTCCGGAACCCAGACCCCGAGGAGATTTGCGTCGCCACCCTCTGGAACGGCTGCTGGTTTTTCCGGCTGCGGAGTCGGACGCGCGGCGCCCGCCCCCGCCTCGTACGACTTGTCGGCGCAGCCGATCAAAATAGCCGCGGCCATGCACGCGGTGAGAGACCTGATTGCGGTGTTCATTCGAGTGGGGCCGCTTGTTTGCCTGCGCAGTCATAATCTCACCGAAAAGCGCACTGCTGTCAACGCATGCATCTGCCGCACGGCCGTGAAACGACAGTGCTCGCCCCCCCGCACGCGGAGCACTGCTCCTCGATTACTTCGCTGCCCGCGCCCAGAACCACCTCCGCGAATGGTTTCCAGCATTCCGAGGATCGGATGACAGACGGGAGAGTTGGCGACTGCGTATCCCGAAGCGAACTGACTTCGGCGGACGACCAGGGACAGCCCGCCCGGTGCGAGGCTGTCGAACGTCCACAGGCCCCAGCCCAATTTCCCCGCCGTCGCGACGACGAGTGCAAGCAAGGCATCGGGATCGAGGGCGCCGCGAGCTCACGAGAGTTTGGGAGCGAGTCGAGCCCGTATTTTGTGGCGACGACCCAGGATATATTCGAAGGTCTTTCGGTCTGGGCACTGCCCAACGTGTACGTGCATCCCGGCAGCGAGCGGCGCGGCGTCGGCCGCGCGCTGCATGACGCGATGGTCCCTTGGCTGTTCGCAGCGGCGCGTCCATGCCGGACTCAGTGGCCGGACGCCCTTCGAGCGATGCGGGAAAACCGCAGTTCAACCGGCGAATATCGATCACTTCGCCCGGCACTCCGACTGTTCCGGCCTCTTCCACACACCGATTGCTGCGTAATCAGGAATTCGCCATAGGCAGGAGTATCAGCGTGCCGGCCCGCGCGGCAACCGGCACGCTGAATTCGTCTACATATATAAGGTGTGCTTTATGTAATGTGGCGAAGCAACTTCGGCACGCTGCGACCGCTACGCGAAGTCTCGCTCTCAGTGAACACTCCGCAGACCCTGCCCGTTCTAGCGAACGTGCGGCTGGCGCGGTAGGTCGGGAAGTCGGCCCGGCTCTCTGGGACGCTGAGCAAAGAGTTTCTTGAGGCTCGCCGCCAGTTGCGCCGCGTCCGTCTGGACCGAGAACTGCCGATTGAACCGGCCGCCGGGCTCGACG
>JBDTUL010000027.1:0-22580 GCA_040007735.1 Gammaproteobacteria bacterium
CCTGTGGACGCAGGAGCAGGTAGACAAGCTCAATCGCGGCATCCGCTACTACATAGTCGATTGCAATGACAACGCCCGCGACACGCCCACCATCGTGGGCGAGATCTTCACGCGAGTTCTGCGGGAGATCGAATCGGGCGTGCTGCCGCTGCTGCCCGTCACCACATTCCCGTTCGCGCGTGCGCCGGATGCATTCCGCTACATGGCACAGGCGCGCCACACGGGGCGCGTCGTGTTCCGTCATCCGGCACCCTCGCGCGGTCTGGATGAGCCCGTGAATGCGCAAGGCACTTATCTGATCACGGGCGGCCTCAAAGGTTTGGGTCTGCTCACGGCGCAGTGGCTGGCCGGCAAAGGCGCGAAACATCTGCTGCTGGCAGGCCGAAGCGCGCCGGATGAAGTGGGCCGCGCGGCAATCGATGCGCTCACGGAAAGTGGTGTCGAAGTGGCGGTGGTGAGAGCCGATGTTTCGACGGATGCAGGTGTCGCGCGTCTAATGGCCTGCCTTGCGGATGAACTGCCCCCGCTCGCGGGCGTTGTTCATTGTGCCGGCGTGCTGGATGACGGGGTGCTCGCCAGGCAAACTCCGGCGCGCTTCGTCGCGGTCATGGGCCCGAAGGCCGATGGCGCGTGGCGGCTGCACCAGGCACTCGCGAAGAACGGCCATCGTCCGCTGTTCTTCGCAATGTATTCCTCCATGTCGTCCGTGTTCGGTTCGCCCGGCCAGGGCAACTATGTCGCGGCCAACGCGTTCCTCGATGCACTCGCGCACTATCGCGACGCGCTCGACCTGCCGGCATTGAGCATCAACTGGGGTGCCTGGAAGGAAGTTGGCATGGCCGCACGCGGCAACACGGTTGCCCGCGCGGGGTCGCAGGGGATCGGCGCGCTCGCGCCGTCCGAAGGCATGCAGGCGTTCGACGCTCTGCTGCGCACCGCGCCCGTGCAGATCTCCGTTGCACCGATCGATTGGCCGGTGCTGCTGAGCCAGTTCACCGATTTGCCCCGGCCGCCCTTGCTGAGCGATCTGCTCGTGTCCGCGCAGGAGAGAGCGCACGTCGCACGGACGGATGGCAAGGCGAAGAGTTCCGCGGCTGAGCTCGAAGCGCTGGATCCCGCCGCACGGCTGCTGCGGGTGAGGGCGCTCGTCCGCCGTGAGCTGGCCACCGTCCTGGCCCTGTCGGACGCGAGCATCATCGGTGACGAGCAGCCGTTCACGAGTCTCGGGCTGGATTCGCTGACGGCGGTCGAACTGCGCAATCGGCTCCAGTCCACGCTGGGACGCCCCGTGTCTGCGACGGCCGCCTTTGAATGGCCAACGATCGCCGCGCTGGCCGAGCAGCTGGAATCTGCCTTCTCAGACACGGCGGCCAAACGCAGCAGCGAAGTTCGTGAGGAACTGTCGCTTTGAGCAGCATCTCCGATCTGCTGAGCCGCTTGCGGGCGCTCGATATCCGCTTGACGCTGGATGGCGATCGGTTGCATATCAGCGCCCCCAAAGGTGCGCTGACGGAAGCACTGCGCGGGGAGCTCGCGGCGGGAAAGGAAGGGCTCAAGGCATTTCTGCGCGAGGCGAACAGCGACGCGGCGAGCGATGTCATCCAGCGCATTCCTCGTTCTGCGGACATGCCTGTGTCTCATACACAGCAGCGCATGTGGTTCCTCAAGCAGATGGACCCTGGAAGCAGCGCATATAACGTGGCGAACGCGCTGGTCATGAAGGGCACGCTGGACGCGAAGGCTCTGGAGCAGTCTCTGCAGCATCTCGTCAGCCGCCACGAGAGCCTGCGCACACGCTTTGTCGTTCTCGATGGTCAGCCCCGCTGCATCATCGAACGCGAGGTGCGGCTGCAGATCGAGGAGATCGACCTCAGTCGCTACCCGGAGAGCGAGCGCGACCAGCGAACGACGGACATCGTCATCGCCGCGTCCCGCAAGTCTTTCGATGTGAGCGTTGCGCCGCTCATGCGCATTACGCTCGTGCGCCAGCGAGCAGACCTGCACGTGTTCTGCTTCGTGCTCGACCACATCATCTGCGACGGCTTGTCCCTCGGCATTCTGGTGCACGAGTTGCAGGCGCTCTACACGCAATTCGCGGGTGGCGTCGCGGCCCGGCTCGCTGAGCTTCCCGTGCAGTACCTGGATTTCGTCGAGTGGCAACGCAAGCGCTTCGCCGCGGGCGCACTCGAAGAGCACCTCGCGTACTGGAAAGGGCAACTCACGCCGCTGTCGCCGCCTCTGCAGCTTCCCGCGGATCGCCCACGGCCGAAGATTCAGACCTCGAACGGAGGGCGCACCCAGGCGAAATTTCCGCCAGCGCTGGCGGACGATCTGAAAGCGCTGGCCCGGCGGGAAGGCGCCACGCTGTACATGGTGCTGCTGGCCGCCTTCCAGACCGTGCTCTATCGGTACACCGGAGAGGAGACCATCTCGGTCGGCTCCGCCATCGCCAACCGGGCCCGGCCCGAAGTGGAATGGGTGGTGGGCTTCTTTGCGAACAACATCGTGCTGCGCACGGACCTCTCCCGCAATCCCACGGTCAGCGAGTTGATCGCCCGCGTCCGGGATGTGGCGTTGAAAGGCTATGCCCACCAGGCCATGCCGTTCGACGTGCTGGTCGAGGAGCTCGCGCCCCGTCGCGAGCTCGATCACTCGCCGCTGTTCCAGGTGATGTTCGTGTTGCACAGCCTGCTGTTGCAGCGGCTGGATCTGCCTGGCGTGGTGTGCGAGCCGTACGAGTACCAGATGGGCACGGCGCGCGTGGACCTTGCGGTGGACGTGTTCGACATCACCGCCGGGCTGCGGATGTTCTTCGAATACAACAGCGACCTGTTCGACGCGGCCACCATCGATCGGCTCATCGAGCATTTCGGCATGATTCTCAAGGGCTTCGTGGTCAGCCCCGGCGCGCGCATCGGCGATCTCCCCATGATGGGGAGTGCCGAGCGGCAGCAGCTCACTCAGGACTGGAATAGCACCGCGCAGGCCTATCCTGCCGAACTCACCGTTCATGCCTTGTTCGAAGCGCAGGTACGCCGCACTCCGAACGCCGAAGCGGTCCGGTTCGGCGGTCATTCGCTCAGCTACGAAGAGCTCAACCAGCGTGCCAACCAGCTTGCGCATCATCTGATCGCGACAGGCGCGCAGCGCGACGGCCTGATTGGCATCTGGATCGACCGCTCCCTCGAGATGGTGGTGGCGCTGCTCGGCGTGCTCAAGTCGGGCGCGGCCTATGTGCCTCTGGACCCCGCGTTCCCTCAGGACCGGATCGATTTCATGGTGCAGGATGCGGCGCTCGACACGCTCATCACCAACTCCCGGCTTGCGGGCACGCTCACCGAACGAAACGTGCGCGCGATCTGCATGGATACGGACTGGGCGAAGATCGCGCAGGGCTCGCCGCTGAATCCGGCAACTGGCTCATCACCGCACGACATGGCCTACGTCATCTACACCTCCGGCTCCACCGGTAAGCCGAAGGGCGTGCAGATCGAGCATCGCGCGGTGGTGAATTTCCTCGAATCCATGCATCGCGAGCCCGGCATCGCCGCGAACGATCGAGTGTTGTCAGTGACAACGCTTTCGTTCGACATCGCGGGGCTGGAGATTTTCGGCCCACTCACTGCAGGCGGAGCGGTCATTATTGCGGATCGCGCGACGACGCTCGACGGTCAGAAGCTGATGGCGCTGCTGGAGTTGAGCCGCGCCACGGCCATGCAGGCCACACCGGCCACGTGGCGTCTGCTGCTGGAATCCGGCTGGGAAGGCACGGCGGGGCTCAAAATTCTCTGTGGTGGCGAAGGCCTCCCTCGTGAGCTTGCGAACCGGCTGCTGCAGGTCGGTGCGGAAGTCTGGAATCTGTACGGACCTACCGAGACCACGATCTGGTCAACCGTCGCGCGGGTCCAGCCGGGTGCGGACCATCCGAACATCGGCAAACCGATTGCGAACACCCAGCTCTACATTCTCGACAGCGAACGGCGGCCCGTTCCCGTTGGCGTGCCGGGTGAGCTCTATATTGCTGGTGACGGACTCGCGCGCGGCTATCTCAACCGCCCGGAGCTGACCGCCGAGCGTTTCGTGGACGATGCACTCAGCGCACAGCCAGGCGCTCGCATGTATCGCACAGGTGATCTTGCACGCTGGCGCCTGGACGGCACCGTGCAGTGCCTGGGCCGCGCCGATCATCAGGTGAAGATTCGCGGGTATCGCATCGAGCCCGGCGAGATCGAAGCGACGCTCGCAAAACACCCTGGAATCGCGCAGGGCGTCGTCATCGCACGCGCGGATTCGAGCGGCGAGCAGCGGTTGCTTGCGTATCTGGTGGCGCAACCGGGCGTGGTGCTGGATCCACTGGATCTGCGCCGATTCCTGGCGCAGACGCTGCCCGAATACATGATTCCGTCCATCTTCATGGCGGTCGAGGCGTTGCCGCTCACGCCGAACGGCAAGATCGATCGTCAGGCGCTCCCCGAACCGGTTTCGCAGAGCATCGCCGTGAGTGCGGGCTACACAGCCCCTGAGAATGAGAGCGAGAGCGCCGTGGCGGCCATCTGGCAGGACGTGCTGAAGCTTGCGCGAGTAGGCCGCGACGATAACTTCTTCGACCTCGGCGGCCATTCGCTGCTGGTGGTGCAGGTTCAGAGCCGCATTCAGAAGCAACTCAACCGAAGCGTCTCCATCGTAGAGTTCTTCCAGTATCCGACGGTGGCCACGTTGGCTGCGCGGCTGGCGAGCGATACGCAAGACGATGGGCGCATGTCGCTGGCCCGCGAGCGTGGCGCCCGCCGAAAAGCGGCGCTGCTCAACGAGTCGGCCTCGTGAGTACGGCGCGCAAAATGCCCGCAGCCGCCATTGCCGTCGTCGGCATGGCGGGGCGCTTCCCGAATGCGCGCAACGTCGCCGAGTTCTGGCAGAACCTGCGCGCCGGTATCGAGTCGCTCGAGAAGTTCACCGACGAGGAGCTGGCGGCGCTGGGCATCGATCCGCGCCTTCTCGAGAATCCAAACTATGTGAAGGCGGGCAGCGTCCTCGGGCAGGCGGCCGAGTTCGATGCCGCGTTCTTCGGCGTGAATCCGCGCGAGGCGGAGGTGATGGACCCGCAGCAGCGCGTCTTCCTCGAGTGCGCGTGGGAAGCCATCGAGGATGCCGGTTACGACACCGAGCGCCTGGGCGTGCCGGTCGGCGTGTTTGCCGGCACGAGCATGAACACCTACATCTACGCCAACCTGCTCGCGAATCCGCAGACGCTGGCGGCCGTGGGTGCCTATCAGGCCATGATCGGCAACGACAAGGACTTCCTCGCCACGCGCGTGTCCTACAAACTGAATCTTCGTGGCCCCAGCCTCACGGTGCAGACGGCGTGCTCCACATCGCTGGTCGCCGTGCACCTGGCTTGCGAGAGCCTGCTGACCCATCAGTGTGACATGGCGCTTGCGGGCGGAGTGTCCATCAGCTTTCCGCAGCGAGCCGGCTATCTGTATCAGGAAGGAATGATTCTCTCGCCGGATGCGAAGGTGAGGCCGTTCGATGCGCAGGGCGGCGGCATTCGGGCGGGCGAGGGCGTCGGCCTCGTCGTGCTGAAGCGGTTGGAGGATGCGCTCGCCGCAGGCGATGCCATTCGTGCGGTGATCCTGGGCACCGCCATCAACAACGACGGCGCGCAAAAGATCGGCTACACCGCGCCGAGCGTGGACGGGCAGGCGGAAGCCATCGCCACTGCCCAGTCGATTGCGGAAGTCGATCCCGCCACCATTACGTATATCGAAGCGCACGGCACGTCGACGCCGCTCGGCGACCCGATCGAAGTCGCGGCGCTGTCCAAAGTGTTTCGCGCGCACACCGAGGCGCGGCAGTTCTGCGGCATCGGCTCCGTCAAGGGCAATATCGGGCATCTGGATGCCGCGGCCGGCGTCGCGGGCCTCATCAAGGCGGTGCTCGCGCTCGAGCATCGCGAGCTTCCGCCGAGCCTCAACTACGAGACGCCGAATCCGCAGATCGACTTTGCGGCGAGTCCGTTCTTTGTGAATTCAACGCTGCGCCCCTGGGCCGTTGCGAGTGGCGCGCAACGCCGCGCCGGCGTCAGTTCATTCGGCATCGGCGGTACCAATGCTCACGCGGTGCTCGAAGAGGCGCCGCCGGTTTCCGAAAGTGCCGGCACCGATACTGAGCAGCTCATCGTGCTCAGTGCGAGAAGTGCCGCGGCGCTTGCAGCTGCTCGTGAGCGTCTTGCAACCTTCCTCGGCGCCCATCCGCTGGCCAATCTCGCAAACGTGGCCTTCACGCTGCAAACCGGCCGTCGTGTTTTTGATCACCGCTGCATGCTGGTCGCGTCCAGTGCCGAAACGGCGCGGAAGCTGCTGGCGTCGGCCGATTCTCGCGACGTTGCAAGTGTGCACGTGGACAATGTCCGGCGCTCTGTCGCGTTCATGTTCAGCGGGCAGGGCAGCCAGTATCCGCAGATGGGCTGGGATCTGTACCGCACTGAGCCCGTGTTTCGCGCGGCAATCGACGCCTGTGCCGCGGCGCTGACAGGCGAGCTTGGCGTGGATTTGCGCACGGCACTGTTTGCGGAGTTCGCCAAAGAGCGCGGCGCCGCCCCTCTCACCGCAGAACAGCTGAACGAAACTCGCTTAACGCAGCCTGCGTTGTTTGCGATCGAGTACGCGACGGCGAAACTGTGGGAACACTGGGGCGTCACGCCGCAATCCATGATCGGCCATAGCATTGGCGAATACGTTGCGGCTTGCCTGTCGGGCGTGTTTACACTGGAGAGCGCGCTCGCGGTCGTTGCCACGCGCGGCGCGCTGATGCAGAAACTGGAAGCGGGCGCCATGCTCTCCGTGCAGCTCGACGAGGCAGAGCTCAGTGCTCACCTCGCTCCCGGGCTCGCCATTGCCGCGCTGAATGCACCCGGCTTGTGTGTGGTGTCCGGTGCAACGCCTGCCATCGACGCTCTGGAGAGCAAGTTCGAGACCATGGGCGTGATCACCCGGCGCCTGCGCACCTCGCACGCATTTCATTCGGAGATGATGCAGCCTGCGGTTGCGCCGTTCGTCGCGTCTGTCGCGCGACACAAACTCGGCGCGCCGCGCATTCCGTTCATCTCTAATGTCACGGGCACCTGGATCACCGCTGAACAGGCAACCGACCCCCAGTACTGGGGCCAGCATCTGCGCGGTGCCGTTCGATTTGCCGATGGCGTGAGAGCGCTGGCTCGTGAAGCAGGCCGTCTGCTCATCGAAGTGGGGCCGGGCAACACGCTCAAGTCGCTCGCCAAACAGATTCTGCCCGGCACACCTGAAGACAGCATCCTCGCCTCGCTCCCTCACGCTCAGGAGCGTCAGGCCAGCGATGCGTTCGTGCGCCGCGCACTGGGGCGGGTCTGGCTCGCGGGCGTTCCGGTACAGTGGGCGTCGCTCCATGAGGCGCGCGCGCCGCGCCGCGTTTCGTTGCCAACCTATCCTTTCGAGAGCCGCCGTTTCTGGGTCGAGCCCCTGCGCCGGGACGCGCTCGTCGCGGCTCAGTCCGCCATCGCACCCCGCCGCAACGATGTGACAGATTGGTTCTGGCTGCCCTCGTGGCAACGCTCGTCGGCCCTCGGCGTCCAGGGATCCCGCTCATCGAAAGCGGCGAATCAGCGCTGGCTCGTGTTTGCCGATGACACGCAGGCTTCCGTCGCCTTGTTGCGCGAGCTGCGCGTGGGCGGCATCGATGTTGTGGAAGTGCAGCGAGGCGACTCGTTCGCGTCGCCGGCAGCCAATCGATTCCGCATCAAACCTGATCGGCGCGAAGACTACGACTCGTTGCTGGAGGCAGTGCTCTCCGGGGGCGCGAAGGCACACTGCGTTTTGCACTTGTGGAACGCGGCTTCGCCGGATACCACTGCGGTCAATCCTGAGCGCGGTCGTCGTGACGCCTTCTACAGCACGTTGTATCTGGCCCAGGGTCTCGGCGACGTAAGCCTGGAAGAACCCTTGCCCGTGCTCGTCGTGTCTACCGACATGCAGCGGGTGCTCGGAACCGAATCCTTGCGCGTGGAGCGCTCGCTACTCATTGGCCCTGTGCTGGTGATGTCGCAGGATGTTCCGATCCTGCGGGCGCGCAGTGTCGACGTCGCTGCGTCGGAATGGGAAGCCGGCAACGCCGCCGCGCTGGCCGGCGCCCTGTTGGCCGAAGCCGCACTCACGACAAGTGAGAACGCCGTTGCCTATCGCAGCGGTTATCGCTGGGAGCAGTCGAGCAGCCCGGTGCGCCTCGCTGCTCCGGCCGAAGACGCCGTGCCACTGCGCGAGCGCGGCGTCTATCTGATTACGGGCGGCACCGGCGGACTGGGGCTCGCCATCGCGCGTCATCTCGCCAAATCAGTTCGGGCCCGGCTCGTTCTGACGGCGCGCTCGGGTTTGCCGGATCGCGCGCAGTGGCCTGCGCTGCTGGATTCTGCGGATGCCGACGAACGCATCAAGTCACGCATTCGCTCCGTACAAGAGCTCGAAGCACTCGGTGCCGAAGTGTTCGTGGCCGCCGCGGATGTCGCCGACGAAACGCAGATGGCGCAGGTCATCGCCGCCGCCAAAGCGCGATTCGGCAAGCTGAACGGCGTGCTTCACGCGGCCGGCCTTCCCGGTCTCGGTGTGCTGCCGCTCAAGACGCGTGAGGCCACGGAAATCGTGCTGCGTCCGAAGGTGGAGGGCACGCTGATCCTGGATCGCCTGCTGGCCAGCGCCGATCTCGATTTCCTTGCGCTCTTCTCCACCATCAATACCGTCTTCGGCTGGCACGGCACGTCCGACTACTCGTCCGCCAACGCCTTTCTCGATTCATTTGCACAGGCCGGCGTCGCACGCTGCAGCCGCCGCGTGGTCGCAATCAACTGGGGTACGTGGCGCGAGGTGGGCATGGCGGCCGCGTTCGCCGTCGCGCGCGGCGATAGTGATAGTGACGCCATGCGCGCTGCAATCTCCCCGGACGAAGGCAGCGAGGCACTGCGGCGCGTGCTGGCCAGTTCGATCACACAGGTCTTCGTGACGCCTACTCCGATGCCTGACCTCGTTTCCGGCATCGCCTCGCTCACACGGCAGATTCAGGCGAGCCATCTCGCGGATGCCGAAGAGGTGCGTTCACACACCAGCGTCCGATCCTCGAAAACGCATCACGAGCGCCCGCCGCTGGAAACACAGTACGTGGAACCCCGGAATGACGAGGAAAAGGCCCTCGCCGGGATGTGGAGCGAACTGCTTGGCATCGAGCCCGTTGGCGTCGACGACAATTTCTTCGAGCTCGGCGGGCACTCCCTGCTCGCCACCCGCGTGCTGTCGAGAATGCAGGACCTGTTCAAGGTTCGCCTGCCGATGCGAGCCATCTTCGAGGCGCCGACCGTGGCGGGGCTCGGGGAACGCATTCGCACGGCATTGTGGTCAGCGGAGTCCAAAGTGCGTGCTGGCGCTGAATCCACCGAAGCTCGCGAGGAGATCGAGCTTTGACCGTAACGGAATTCCTCGCATCGCTTCGCGAGCAGGACATTCGGGTCTGGCTCGAAGGCGAGCGCGTGCGTGTCAACGCGCCCACCGGGCGGCTGACACCCGAGCTGCAGAAGGAGCTCGCCGCGCGCAAAGCTGAGATTCGCAGCTTTCTGAGTTCCCTGGAGGCGGGCGCGAGCGAGACCCCGGCGAGCGCACCTGTCGAGAAAGCCGCAGTGGAGGGCGAATTCCCGGTTTCGTTCGCGCAGCGCCGGCTCTGGTTTGTAGATCATCTGGAGCCCGGGAGCCGTGCGTACAACGTTGCCGCATCCCGCGCCCTGAGCGGTGAGCTCGATGTGGGCCTGCTCGAAGCGTCCCTGGGCGAAATGGTCAGGCGGCAGGGCTCGCTGCGTACCGTGTTCCGCGAAGTGAATGAAGAGCCGGTGCAGGTGGTCGAGCCGTTCCGGCCGCCCGTGCTGGAGCGCATCGATCTGACCCAGCTGCCGCCCGGCCAGCACGACGACGAAGTGCAGCGCCTCAAGCAGGTGGAGGCGGCGAAGCCGTTCGACATCGAAGGTGGGCCGCTGTTTCGGGCGACCCTGATTACCCTGTCGCCCACCTCGCACATGCTGCTTTTCAGCATGCACCACATCGTGTGTGACGGCTGGTCGCTCGGGATCTTCCTGCAGGAGCTGCACGCGCACTATGAGGCGCTCAAGTTTGGGCGCCCGCTGGAACTGGCACCGCTTGCCATCCAGTACGGGGAGTATTCCACACGGCAACGGGAGCGGCTGGCCGGCGCGGAGCTCGATCGGCTGCTCGGTTACTGGGTGAAGAAATTCGAAGGCGCGGCGCCGATGCTGGCGCTGCCGACCGATCGGCCGCGGCCGCCGCGCGTGTCCTACGAAGGTGCGACGACCAGCTTCGCATTCTCTCCCGAGCTGTCCGCCGCGCTGCGCGCGCTCGCGCGCCGTGAGAACGCTACGCTGTACATGACGCTGCTCGCGGTCTTCAAGATTCTGCTCTATCGCTACAGCGGCCAGTCGGACATCGTGGTGGGCACACCCATCGCCACACGCGACAGTCCCGAGCTCGAAGGCGTCATCGGGTTGTTCGTCAGCACGCTCGCCATTCGCAGTGACCTCGGCGGCGATCCGAGCGTGCGAGCGTTTGTTCGCGAGACTCGTGAAAACGTGCTCGAGGCGCAGGCACACCGGGATCTGCCCTTCGAAAAGCTCGTCGAAGCACTGCGGCCCGCGCGCACCATGGCCTGGTCGCCCATCTTCCAGGTTGCGTTCGTCCTGCAGAACACGCCGCTGAGCTCGGCCTTCGATGTCACGAGCGCAGCCGCCATGTACGATCTCACGCTGTTCGTGTGGGACGACCAGGCTGAGATCCGCGGTGTGTTCGAATACAGCACCGCGCTCTTCGATGCCGCAACCATCGAGCGAATGGCGCAGCACCTGCGCGTGCTCGCTGAGAATGCAATGGAGAATCCGGAGGCCGCGCTCACGCAGGTCCCCATGTTGCCAACCGCAGAACGCGAGCAATTGCTTCTTGACTGGAGCTCGCGTCCGTCGGCGTATCCTCGCGATGCGAGTCTGCCGGCGTTGTTTGATGCGATGGCGGCGGCGCAGCCGGACGCCGTTGCGCTGGAAAACGTTGATCCTTCGCGTGAGTTCTTTCCGCTCCCGCAGCTCACCTACGGCGAGCTGGCGCAGGTGTCTGAGACAGTTGCTTCACGGCTGCGCGCCAAGGGCGTGCGCCCGGGCGCGTACGTCGGCGTGTATATGGACCGATCCGTCGGTGCCGTCGTGTCCATGCTTGCTGTGCTGAAAGCCGGCGCCGCCTATGTGCCCTTGGACACCGGCAACCCAGACACGCGCACCAGGGATCTGTTGGCGGCCGCCGGCGTCGGCTTTGTCATCACGCAGTTTTCCCGCGCCAGCAAGCTGCAGAACCTGAAATTACCCGTTCTGGTCATCGAAGATCTGTGGCGGACGGCTGCATCCGTGAGCGGTGCGCAGGGCGCCGCTGAAATCGGCGCCGAGAGCGACGCCTACGTCATGTTTACGTCCGGCACCACCGGGGTCCCCAAAGGCGTGCGGGTCACCCATCGGAACATCGTGCGGCTGGTACGCAATACCAACTACGTGACGCTGGGCGCTGACGACGTGGTGTTGCAATTCGCGTCACTTGCATTCGATGCCAGCACCTTCGAGATCTGGGGCGCGCTCCTGAACGGCGCTCGCCTCGTGGTGCATCCGTCGGGCGTTCCCACGACCAGTGAACTGGCCGAGACACTCGAAGCCAAGCGCATAAGCACGTTGTGGCTGACGGCCGGTCTGTTTCATCTCATCGTCGATGAGGAACTGCAGGCACTCGCAAAGGTTCGGCAAGTGTTAGCCGGAGGCGACGTTCTTTCCGCCCCTCACGTGCAGCGCTTGCTGGATGCGAAGCAGAATGGCGTGGTCATCAACGGCTACGGACCCACGGAGAACACCACGTTCACGTGCTGTCATGTGATGCGCCCGGGCACACGAATGACGGATGCCGTGCCGATTGGTTTGCCAATCGCAAATACCACGGTCTACATCCTCGATTCACGCGGGGAGCCTGTGCCGGTTGGAGTGCCGGGCGACCTCGTGACGGGCGGCGACGGTGTGGCGCGCGGCTACCTCGGCGACGCGGCGGCGAGCGCACAGAAGTTCGTTCCGGATCCTTTCAGCAAGCTGGCGGGCGCCACGATGTATCGCACGGGTGACCGTGCGCGCTGGCGCGCCGATGGCACGGTCGAGTTCCTGGGCCGCAATGACCGTCAGGTGAAGGTGCGCGGCTATCGCATCGAGCTCGCGGAAATCGAAGACGTCTTACGTTCCTGCGGATCGGTGCGCGATGCTGCCGTCATTACCATTCGCGACGCCGCTGGCACAAATGCGTTGGTGGCCTACATTGTTCCCCGCGTCGGCGGGGCGGTCGACAAAGTGGAGATCCGGCGCTCCCTGACCGATCGGCTGCCGGGCTACATGATTCCCGCCGAGATGCTGGCCCTGTCGAGCCTGCCGCTGACCGCGAACGGCAAGCTCGATCGCGCAGCGCTCCCGGAGCCCACGGCGAAGGCGCGCGTCGTGGTGGAGCCCCGAACGATGATGGAGACGCAGTTGCGCGCCATCTGGGAACACGTGCTGGGCTATTCGGGGTTCGGCGTTCACGACAATTTCTTCGAGCTCGGCGGCCACTCGCTGCTCGCCCTGAGAATCTTCGTGCAGGTGGAGCGCGTTTTCGGCCGCAAGCTGCCGGCGTCCGTGCTGTTCGAAGCGCCCACCATCGAGCAACTCGCCGCGCGGCTCGCCCAGGACGGCTTTGCCGCCCGCTGGGACTCGCTCGTCACCATTCAGCCCGAAGGCACGAAACCGCCGCTGTTCATGGTGCCGGGAATCGGCGGCAACGTTGTCATCTACTCCGAGCTCGCAAGGCTCCTCGGCCGCGATCAACCTCTCTACGGACTGCAGTCCCGCGGCCTCGATGGGCAGGAAATGCCCTTCGATCGGGTCGAAGCGATTGCCGCGCACTTCATCGAGGAGATTCGCCGCTTCAAACCTCACGGCCCGTACTATCTGGGCGGTGCCTGTTTCGGTGGCGCGGTCGCCTACGAAATGGCGCAACAGCTCGAGGCTCAGGGGGAGGAGGTTGCGTTCCTGATGCTGCTGGAGACGTGGCGGCCGCCGGTGCACCGGCCGATCATCGATACGCTGCTGAGGCATTCCCATCACGTACGCTTCCTCATGAGCGCCGGGCGCCGCCACCTTGCACAGATCATGGTGCTTTCACCGCGCAACCTGGCCGGCGCCCTGGTCGAACGCTCGAAGGTGATCGGCGAAATGATCATGCAGAAGGATCTCTATCGCGGCGACAGCGCGGCGCTGTACGTAGACCGTGTTTCCACCGCAAACGAGAAGGCCTTTGGGCGCTACGTGCCGCGGCCCTATGAGGGCGAAGTGCATCTGGTGCTGGCTTCCGAGCGGAAGATCTATTCGAAGGACGACCCGCGCCTCTACTGGACGCGATTTGCCCGCGGCGGCTACCAGCGCCACGATATTCCCGCGCGCGACTCGGGGCTCATCCTGAAGAGCCCCCACGTCGAGAAGCTGGCCGCATGGCTTTCCGAGGCACTGCGCGCGGCGCAGGGCAAGGGCACCCGGCGCGCATCGGCATCCAAACCCCTCCAGGCGTCGATTCACTCGCTGTCCGTGGCGGTCGTGTCACTGATGATGTTGTTCTGACATGGAACTGATCTGGTTCCTGTTGCGGTCTTCGCGCTCGATGGTGGTCGCCATCATCCTCGCAAGCGTAGTGAGCGGTGGTCTCGGCGGCGCGCTGGTGGGCGTCGTCAACTATGCGCTGGCGAAGAATGGGGTCCAGAGGTGGACCGTGGTCCTGGCGTTCGTCGCCGTCGTCCTCGCCCGGGTGGTCACGCAACTCATCTCGTCGATTCTGCTCGTGCACTTCGCGCAGGACACGGTGCTCAAGCTGTGTCGAAGCCTGTGTGAGCAGGTGCTGCGCGCGCCCTTCGAGAAAGTGGAGGCGATGGGAACGCCTCGGGTGCTTGCGACTCTGACAGAGGACGTGTCGGTGCTCTCGGGGGCAGTGCTGGCTCTGCCGACCCTCGCCACGAACCTGGCCGTGCTGGCCGGGTGTGCGGTCTATCTTGGATTCCTTTCCTGGCAGGTTCTGCTCACCTGCGCGGTGATTGCGGTCATTGGCGTAATCGGTCACCGCTTGCTGATGAGGCGCGCCCACTACGCGATGGTCGCCGCGCGGGATGGCCGCGACAAGCTGTTCGGCGCGTTCAGAACGCTCACCGAAGGGCTGAAAGAGCTGAAGCTGCATCGGGCGCGTCGCGAGGATTTCATCCGGCGGGAAATCGATGCGACGACCGAGGACCTGCGCAAGAACAACGTGACCGCGACTCTGCGGTACATGGTGGCGGACACCTGGAGTCAGCTGCTGTTCTACGTGCTGGTGGGGCTGCTGCTGTTCATTGCGCCCGCCGCCGCAAAGCTGTCTACGGTTGCGCTCACGGGCTACGTCTTTGCCGCGTTGTACATGATGACGCCCACGTGGGCCGTGTTGGGCACCGTGCCCACGTTCCTGCGCGGGCGCGTGTCGCTCGAGAAGATTCGCGAGCTCGGCGCTTCGCTGAACCTCGCACCGGAGCCGGGCACGGCGGCGAACGAGGTGCCGGTCGGCAAGTCGGTGCGCATCGAATTTCAGGACGTCACGTTCGCCTATCCCGCGCCAGGCGGCGACGAGAAGCCGTTTTCGGTCGGGCCCATCGACCTCACGCTCAAGAGCGGGGAAGTAATCTTCGTAACCGGAGGCAACGGCAGCGGCAAATCGACGCTCGTAAAGCTTCTGACAGGCCTGTATTCCCCGCAATCCGGCCAGGTGCTGCTCGACGGCGTGCCCGTCGACGACAGCAATCGCGAGCGCTATCGCGAGCACTTCACCACGGTTTTCGCCGACTACCACTTGTTCGAGCGGCTGTTCGGCATCGACACGGCGAGTCGCGAGCCTGAGATTCGCGAGTATCTCGCGCTGCTGCGCCTGGACCGTAAGGTGCGGGTGGAGGAGGGGCGCTTCTCATCCACAGCGTTGTCCTCAGGCCAGCGGAAGCGACTGGCGCTCCTGACCGCCTTCCTCGAAGACCGGCCCGTCTATGTGTTCGATGAATGGGCCGCAGACCAGGACCCCTCGTACAAGGAAGTGTTCTACCTGCGCCTGCTGCCGCAGCTCAAAGCCCGCGGAAAATGCGTCATCGTAGTGACGCATGATGATCGATATTTTCACCTTGGGGATCGGTCGATCAAGCTCGAAGCAGCTAAACCGATTACCGATGTTGCCGAGCCTGATGGCGTCGTGCATGCGCTTGGCAGCGAGGCTGTTCGCCTCTAGTTGCCTTGTACTTGGTACTTCGTACCTCCCGACCTCCCGACCTCCCGACCTCGTACCTCGTGACCTAGCACGAGGTACTCCCTCTCAGCCGCCCAGCGATTGAGGGCTTCCGTTCTTCTCAATTCTCTTAAGAAGCCCTCAATCCCGGGGCGGCTGAAGAGAGAAAAAGAGCGCGCGCTCTATCTTTTCCCAAATTTGCTAAAAATTAAAGGAACTTTTACTATATGAAAACTCAAAGAATCGCCGTCGCACGCTAACAACAGGAACAAGCCCATGAGCTTTCGGACGCGAATTCCATCGGTGGTCACAACGGCGCGCGTCGCCTCCGCCGTGGCGCTTTTGGCCGCAACCACTCTGGCGCAGGCTCAATCCACCCCGGTGCTGGAAGAGATCGTGGTCACCGCCACCAAGCGCATCGAGCGCCTGCAGGACGTTCCCATCTCGGTGTCGGCCATCACCACCGACGACATGAAGGAACGCGGCTACTTCCAGTACGCGGACTATCTGAATTCCGTCCCCGGTGTGTACTTCCAGGATCAGGGGCCAGGCAAGGGCGTCATCCGTATCCGCGGCATCAGCGGCGTTGAAGGCGGCGTGCCTTCGACCACCGCTACGTACTTCGGTGAGTCGGTCACGAGCGTGCTCACCAACCAGGGCGGCAAGCCCAACCTGCGGCTGGTGGACATCGATCGCGTTGAAGTGTTGCGCGGGCCGCAGGGCACGCTCTTCGGCGCCGATGCTCTCGCCGGCGTCGTGCGCATCATCCCCGCGGCACCCAATTTCGAAGGCTTCGATGCAAACGTCGGCCTGCGCGGTTTCACCACCGCTCATTCCTCTGACACGAGCTATCACGTAGAGGGCATGGTCAACGTGCCGCTCGTCACCGACAAGCTGGCCGCGCGCGTCGTGGTCTATCGCGACCAGATCGCCGGCTACATCGACAATACATTCAAGGGGCAAGAGGCCGTCGACTACAGCGGGCCGCTCGGCCAGGCACTCGGCGTTCCGCTTCCGCCAGGCACGCTCGTCAGCCCCGCAATCGCGCCCTTCACGCGGCATGACATCGATTCCGAGGACACGTGGGGCGTGCGCGCAGCACTGCGCTGGAACGCAACGGACCGGCTCACCATCGACCTTTCGCACGCTACTCAGGATGTGCAGCTCAACGGCGAGCCCTTCGTCCAGCCGGCGGCTGGCGATTACGAGTTGAGCCGCGGTCTGGACGCCTATCGGCACGGCGGTTACGGCGAGCGTCTCAACCTGACGAGCCTGGTGGGAACCTATGGATGGGAGCGTGTTTCCCTCACGGCCATCAGCAGCTGGATGGATCTCAAGCGCTACGCGAACCAGGACCTCACATCCCTCGCAGCGGCGAGCTTCGGCGCGCCCGTGCCCTGGCTGCTCGAAGACCGCAGCGACGGACATCTGTTCACGCAGGAAGTGCGCCTGCAATCCGTCGGCGAGTCGAAACTGCAGTGGCTGCTCGGTGCGTTCTATCTCTCCCAGCACTTCAATGCCGGCCAGCTGGTTGACGATTTCTCCTGCCCGGCCTGCGCGCCCACGGTGCTCGCCGGCCAGGACTTCGCCTTCAAAGTCGGGCCTTCGCGCCTGGGAGAGCAGGAGCAGCGCTCGGTGTTCGGCCAGGCAAGCTATGAGCTCGCGAAGGCCTGGACGCTAGGCGTAGGCGCCCGCTATCTCGAGTCGGATATCGAATCGCCATTCCCGGTGCTCGAAGGGATTCTCGCAGGCGGCGCGCCGACGCCGCCCACGGCCAAGGGCTCCGACGACGAGTTCAACCCGTCTGCCTATCTGCGCTTCGAGCCTACGGCCAACGTCACCACCTATCTGCAGGCGGGCCGCGGCTTTCGCGGCGGTCAGGCGAACCAGGCGTTGCCGGACAACTGCCTGGCCGAAGCGCAGTCGCTCGGCGTCAAGCCGATCACGGATGCCGACACGCTCGTCAACTATGAGCTGGGCGTGAAGTCGCGCCACGCGGGTGGCCGGCTCACCATCAACGCCGCGGTCTATCGGGACAAGTGGAGCGGGGTGCAGCTTCTGAGCACGCTGCAGTGTCAGTTCAGCGTCATCCTCAATGGAGGCGACGTGAAGGGCAGGGGTGCGGAGCTCGAGGTGGTTGCCGAGCCGACCGATGCCTGGCGGATGAACCTGTCACTGTCCTACAACCACAACGAATTCGAGTCTGTGGATCCCACCACCGGCTACGTTGTGGGGCAGCGTTTGCCGGACGCGCCGCACTTCAATGGCAGCCTCGGGGTGCAACGCGGCTTTCATCTGGGCGGCCAGTGGAATGGCTTCGTCCGGGGCGACTACAACTATGTGAGCGGCGTGGTCACCCAGTTCGGGCCCCTCGATGCATTCGACACAGCCAACGTGCGGGTGAGTTTCCAGCGGGACAACCTGGCACTGGAGCTGTTCGGGCGAAACATCCTCGACGAGCGCGGCACGACGTACCAGCAGCTCGTCGCAGGCGGCCTCAATCAAACCTTGGTCCGCCCGCGCGAGATCGGCGTCGAAGTCCGCTATGGCTTCAAATAATTCCAGGTTGAATGCACCGATGTCACGTTTATCCGTTTCCGCTCGAGCCGAAGTCATCGCGTACCGCGAGCCGTTCCATATCACCGGCCACACGTTTTGCGCGGCGCAGGTCGTTGTTGTCACCATCGGCGATGGCACCGTGTCAGGGCGTGGTGAGTGCAGCGGCAGCTATTACCGCGGCGAGACCCAGGAATCGATGCTCGCCGAGATCGAGGCCGTGCGGCCCGCTGTAGAGGCAGGAATATCCCGTGACGAACTGCGCAAGCTCATGGCGACTGGTGGCGCGCGTAACGCGCTTGATTGTGCACTGTGGGATCTGGAGGCCAAGCGCGAGCGTCGGCCCGTCTGGCAGCTCGCAGGGCTCGAGCCCCCACGGCCGCTGCTCACGACGTACACGCTCGGTGCCGAGTTGCCGCAACTCATGGCGGATACAGCCAAGAAAATCCTGACCTTCACCGCGCTGAAACTGAAACTCACCGGTGAGCCGGAACTGGATACCGCACGGGTAGACGCGGTTCGCAAGGCACGGCCGGACGCATGGATCGGCGTCGACGCAAATCAAGGTTACTCGGTGGAAAAACTCCCGCAATTGTTCCCTTGTCTAACGCGCGCACGTGTCAGTTTGCTCGAGCAGCCGCTGGCGCGGGGTCGTGAGAGTGATCTCGATGGCGTGCGCTGCCCGGTTCCCATCGCGGCGGATGAGAGCGTGCTGGACCTGAGCGAGCTGCCGGCGGCCGTGGGCCGCTTCAACGTCATCAACATCAAACTCGACAAGTGCGGTGGACTCACGGAGGGCCTGCTGATGGTCGCCGAGGCGCGCCGGTTGGGTATGCGTGTCATGGTGGGTAACATGGGTGGCTCGAGCTGGTCCATGGCACCGGGCTGGCTCGTCGGCCAGAGTTGCGATGTAGTGGATCTCGACGGCCCGCTGTTCCTCGTGGCGGATCGCGTGCCGGGGGCGAGTTACGATGCGGGCCAGATCAGGTGTGATGATTCGGTCTGGGGCTCTCCTGGTGCCTAGCCCCTTCGATGCATGGATGATCCCGAACACTCCCTTAAGGTTTCCATTCCCATGAAAAATTTCCTGCGATTTGCCGCATTCGCGCTGTCCTCCCTCAGTGTCGCGGCGGCTGAGTCGCCGCAACCCCTGGGGCCGCAGCCGGACGCCGCCGCCCCCGCAACCGCTACTCCCGCCCCGGCGCCGGATCTGGAGAATCACACCGACCTCGAGGCGTTCGTCGACGGCATCGTCCGCACGGGCATGGAAGAGCATCACGTCGCTGGCGGCGTGGTCGCCGTGGTGAAAGACGGTCGGGTGCTGTTCTCCAAGGGCTACGGTTACAGCAACATCGAAAAGGGTGCTCCGGTCGACCCGCGCACGACGCTGTTCCGCATCGGCTCGACCACGAAGCTGTTCACCTGGACGGCAGTGATGCAGCTCGTCGAGCAGGGCAAGCTCGATCTCGACGCCGACATCAACACCTATCTCAAGACGTTCCAGATTCCCGCCGCGTACGGCAAGCCGATCACGCTGCGGAACCTGATGACCCATACCGCTGGCTTCGAGGAAGGCTTCCTCGGCTACCTGCTCTCGGACGATCCGGCAAAGCAGCAGCCCATCGCGGAGGCACTCAAACAGCACATGGCGGCGCGCGTGCGGCCACCCGGTGAGATGTCGGCGTATTCAAACTATGGTGCCGCGCTGGCCGGGCTCATCGTCGAGCAGGTGAGCGGCGAGCCGTTCAACGAATACATCGCAAAGCACATTCTCGTGCCGCTCGACATGCAGTTCGCCACGATGCAGGAGCCGGTTCCGGAGCGGTTGAGCCCCTACGTCGGCACGGGCTACAAGGGCGAGAACGGCGCCCCGGTTGCGCAGAAGTACGAGATCATCGGCGGGTTCCGCCCTGCGGGGTCCGGTGCCGTTTCGGCGCTCGACATGACGCATTTCATGATTGCCCACATGCAGGACGGCCGTTATGGCGACCAGGCTATCCTCACGCCTGCGACCGCGAAGCGGATGCATACGACGGCGTTTCAGCTCGACCCGCGCTTTCCCGGAATGGCGCTCGGGTTCTATCACAGCCGCATCAATGGGCTCGATGCTATCGGCCACGGTGGCGACACGAACTACTGCCACACTGAGCTGCTGCTCGTTCCCTCGAAGCAGGTAGGCCTGTTCACCTCGTTCTACACCGAGGATAACCGGATCCGCGAGAAGGTGACCGAAGCATTCTTCGATCGTTACTTCCCCGATGCCAGTGCCGATGCCAGTGCGAACGCAAGCGCAGCCCCGGTGGCCGGCGCGGTTGAAGCGGCACAACGCTATGCCGGTCCGTATCAGTTCACACGGCGCAATTTCTCGAAGCTCGAGAAGCTGCTCGGCCTCTTCACGCAGATGGCCGTGGCACCGCTGCCGAACGGCAACCTCGTGGTCGCCGGCCTGGGGCCCGAGCCCACGCAGTTCCGCCCGGTGGGCCCGAATCTGTACAACCGCATCGGCAGCAAGTGGCAGATCGCGTTTCGAAGCGATTCGGCCGGAAATCCGACCCACATGTTCTTCGACTTCCTGCCGTTCATGCCCACCGAGCGCGTGCCGTGGTACGAGCGTTCGGGCCTGTGGTACACGGCGCTGGGCGTCTCGTTCCTGCTGTTCATCGGCCAGTTGCTGCGCGCTTACTTTCGTCGCGCCGACATCAAGGCCTCGCCGGCTCCGGCGCGTCGGGCAGAGTGGGTGGCGACAGGTGTTTCCGGGTGGGCCGTGCTGACGGTGGCCGGCATCGGGACGGCGGTGGCTGTCGCCGGTTTCGATAACATCCTGTATGCGATTCCCACGTCCGTGAAGCTCGCCCTCGTGTTGCCGCTGGTGTTCGTCGCATTGACGGCGCTGATTCTGTACACCACGGTTGGCGTGTGGAAGGCGCGGCTCTGGACTACCGCAAGGCGCGTGGTCTTCTCACTGGTCGCGCTCGCGGCGACCGTTCTCAGTATCTTCTTCTGGCAGTGGAACGTGCTGGGGTGGCAGTTCGGTTAGGCAGTTGTGACCGCCTCTACCTGAGTTGGCTCGCGCCCCATCCAGTAGAGGGCGGCCGAGGCGAGCAGGGTAGAGGCGGCGCCGATCCCGAAGAAAGCTTCGGGCGGGATCACCAACCACAGCGTGCCCATGACACCGGCGACGACGCTGCCGAGGAACTTGGCGATGTACCACGCACCCATCACCACCGAAGCAATCTGCATCGGCGCCAGTGTGCCGAACAGCGATAAGCCCACCGGCAGTACGTGCAGTTCGCCGATGGTGAGTAACACGAAGTAGGCAACAATCCACCACGGGCTCACCGGCAGCCCGCTCGTCGAGTGAACCAATGCTGCTACAACCATCGCGAGCGACGCGGCGGTTGCGACGGCGCAGCCCAGGCCCATTCGCCGCATGAGATGAGCCGTTCCGACGCGCTCCGCGCGCTGTCCCCAGAGGCGCATGAGAAACGGCGTGAGCAGGATGATCAGCAAGGGATTGATCGACTGGAACCAGGTGGCGGGAATCTCCACGGCACGTCCGAACAGCTCGACGTGGCGATCCGTCTGGCCCTGGATCCACAGCGCGATGATGTTGCCGCTCTGCTCGTAACCGATGCGGAACAGAATGACGATCAGCCCGATGATGAACAGCAGCCGGATCGCAGAACGATCGCCAATGGACAGGCGCGCACGCTCGTGGCGCGCGATGCGGCTGATGATCGGGTCCGGTGGCAGGTGCGCGTAGAATGCCCAATAAATGAGCAGCCCAATGAGCATGCCGACGCCGGCCGCCGCAAATCCCCAGTGCCAGCCGAACTTCTCGCCGAGCGTTCCGCAGACGAGTGGCGCGAGCAGCCCGCCCAGGTTGATTCCCATGTAATAGAGGCTGAAGGCCTGCGCACGCCGGCCATCCCCTTCGGCGTAGAGCCCGCTGACTTGTACGGCCAGCGCCGGTATGAACAGGCCGTTGCCCAGTGCCACCAGCGCCAGCGCCGGATACAGCAGCGGCTCGAACGCCATGGCGAAGTGCCCGAGCATCATCAGCACGCCGCCGGCGACGATGCTTCGCGTGCGGCCCAGAATGCGATCGGCGAGGAAGCCGCCTATCAGCGGGCTGAAGAAAGCCGAGCCGCCGTAGATGCCATAGACGAGGGACGCGGCGGGCTGCGACATGCCCAGGCGTTGGGTCATGTAGTAGACGAGCAGCGCCTGCAGGCCGAAGAAGGAGAATTCGGCCCACATCTGTGTGAGGAACAGAACGGTAAGGCCCGAGGGGTGGCCGAACCACGTGTGCCGGCGGTGTACAGCGAGTGCGGTCATGGCCCGATGCTAGGTTTTTCATATTTTAAACGCAATGTTCCATTGCGGAAAGACTGTGTAAACTGGCCTGAAATGCCTGCGCAGAGGCGGTGCGGGCGGCAGGCGGGACTCGAACATGGCGCATGAGCAATCAAGGCTGGCGGAGCGGGTGGGGACGCTACGCAAGCGCAAGGGGTGGACGGTCACAGAGACCGCGCGCCGCGCGAGCATGTCGACCTCGATGCTATGGAAAGTCGAGAACGGCCAGACCTCGCTCACTTACCAGAAGCTGATGCA
>JBDTUL010000028.1:0-22375 GCA_040007735.1 Gammaproteobacteria bacterium
CGTTCGCGTTCCTGAGGAATGGCTCGGACGCCTGGCTGGACCGCGTGGCGCTCAAGACCGGCACGATGGAAGAGCCGCATTCGGTGTGCGGGATCGCAGGCTACCTGCGCAAGAGCGATGGCGGCTGGATCGCCTTCGCCGTCATCGTGAACGGCGGGCCGGGCATGAAGCATGTGCCACTGTTTCGCGCGATGGCCGCGGCACGCACCGACCTCGAGAGCCTGCTCGCTCAGCACTGACCTTTCGGCCGCTTCAGTTCTTCAGGCGATATCCGGTTTTGAAGATGATGCCCACCACGATGAGGCATAGCGCGAAGAAGCCGAACGTCATCGCAATGCTTACCAGCACACTCACGTCCGAGGTTTCGTAGAAGCTCCAGCGAAACCCGCTGATCAGGTACACCACCGGGTTGAACAGGCTGAACGCGCGCCAGGCGGGCGGCAGCATGTCGATGGAATAGAACGCGCCGCCCAGGAAGGTGAGGGGCGTGACGATCAGCATCGGAATGAACTGCAGGTGCTCGAAGCCTTTTGCCCAGATGCCGATGATGAAGCCGAACAGGCTGAACGTGGTCGCGGTCATCAGCAGGAACCCGACCATCAGCGCCGGATGCAGAATCTTGATGGGCACGAAGAACGAGGCGGTGGTGAGAATGATGAGCCCCAGCAGAATGGACTTCGTCGCCGCCGCACCCACGTAGGCCAGCACGATCTCGAGGTAGGACACCGGCGCGGACAGAATCTCGTAGATGGTGCCGGTGAACTTCGGAAAGAAAATGCCGAACGATGCGTTGAAGATGCTCTCGGTGAACAGCGAAAGCATGATCAGCCCCGGCACGATGAAGGCGCCGTACGGCACGCCTTCCACCGCGGTCATGCGTGACCCGATGGCCGAGCCAAACACCACGAAATAGAGCGAGGTCGTGATCACTGGCGTGACCAGACTCTGCCAGTACGTGCGCAGCGCGCGCGCCATCTCGAACTTGTAGATGGCCCAGACCGCGTGGCGATTGAAGGCGGGCGCATTCATCGTTGTCGTGCTCATGTGCGCTCACTCACCAGGCTTACGAAAATATCTTCCAGCGAGCTCTCGCGGGTGTTCAGGTCCTTGAAGCCGATCTTGAGGTCGCTGAGGCGTTTCAACAGCTCGGGAATGCTGTTGCTCTGGTTTGCATCGAAGGTGTACACGAGGTCGTTACCGCCGGCGTTGAGCTCCAGCGCCCAGCTCGCGAGGGGCTCGGGAACCGAGCTCAGCCGTTCCTGGAGATGCAGCGTCAGCTGCCGCTTGCCCAGCTTCTTCATGAGCTCGGTCTTCTGCTCCACCAGGATCAGCTCACCCTTGCTGATGACGCCGACGCGGTCGGCCATTTCCTCGGCCTCTTCGATGTAGTGCGTGGTCAGGATGATGGTGACGCCGCTTTCGCGCAGGCCGCGCACCAGGCTCCACATGTCACGCCGCAGCTCCACATCGACTCCAGCCGTGGGCTCGTCCAGGAACAGAATCTGCGGTTCGTGGGAGAGGGCTTTCGCGATCATCACCCGGCGCTTCATGCCGCCGGAGAGCGTCATGATCTTCTCCTTGCGCTTGTCCCATAGAGACAGCTCGCGCAGGGTCTTTTCGATGAATTCGGGGTTCGGCGCCCGGCCGAACAGGCCGCGGCTGAACGAGACGGTGGCCCACACGGTCTCGAACGCATCCGTGGTCAGCTCCTGCGGCACCAGGCCGATCTTCATGCGGGCCGCACGATAGTCACGCTTGATGTCGTGCCCGTCCGCCGTCACCTGCCCGGTGGTTGCCGTAACAATGCCGCAGACGATGTTGATCAGCGTGGTCTTGCCGGCGCCGTTAGGCCCCAGCAGCGCGAAGATTTCGCCCTTGCTGATCTCGAGGTTGACGGACTTCAGCGCCTGCAACCCCGAGGCATAGGACTTGGTGAGGTTGGAAATCGAGATGATCGGCGGCATCCGGGGAACCTGGCGGCAGTGCAATCGTGAGGGCGCATTCTGCCCGATTGGGCGTAGCTACGCGCAGAGGCAGGCGGAAAAAGCCGCGCTTTTTACCGCCGGAAACGCAGCTGATGTCTGAAAAAGCGCCGGGCCGCGCAGGCGGCAGGCGGCTTTTTTCCAGGAGACTCCATTAATGATCGTAAAAGATGTGAGCGGGCTCGTCGTGCACGTTGGTGAGGTCCGGCGCCGGTGTGCTTTCCGAGAAATCCACGTGGCGATAGCGGCCGCTGTAGAAAAGCAGAGGGCGGTGGGGCTTGATGCCCGTGTGCAGCTCGGTAACGCGGCCGATGACCAACCAGTGATCCCCCACTTCCGTCACTGTATGAGTGTCGCAATTGAGAGAGGCGAGGCTTCCTTCGAGACGCAGGCCGTTGTGGCAGGGCACGAGGCGGAAGGGCGGTGGCGTCGGCTCTTTCCAGCCGCCGGCGAAGAACGTCGAGAGCGCCTGCTGGTCGTGACGCAGGAAGTTGATCGTGAAGCTCGAGATGTTCGCCACGTGCTTTGCCATGCGCGTTTTCTTGCCGGGGCAGAACAGCACGAGCATCGGGTCCAGCGACACAGAGGAGACGGCGTTCACCGTCATTCCCAGCGCCTCTTCGCCTACGCGCGTGACCACCACGGCAACGCCAGTGGCGAACAGCCCGAGCGTGTCGCGAAAGTGGCGCGCATCGGGTGCTTTGGGGTGCTGTTCGCTCACCAATGGCTCCTGTCACGCTTCTCGATCGGGGCTCGAATCTTACCCGGTCGTAGTGGTCATGCGCTCGGGCCCGAGACGGCTCCGAAGGCCTCGTCCCGGCCTTCTTTGACGAACGACCGCACCGCTTCTGCGTATTGCTGAATCTGCGCGTTGTGGCCGGTGACCAGCGCGCCGGCCATGCGCACCGGGTCGCCAAAGAAGAAGCGTTCGTACAGCACCTGCCGGCCGGCGAAGGCGGAGATGGAGGCATCCCACGCCAGGCGGAACAGGGGAATCCGGTCGAAGGCCTCGGCGCGGGCAGCCTGGTAGTACTTCTTGATGTCCTCGGCGAGCGGGCCTTTCAGGTCCATTTCCGTGGGCATGGCGACGAGGCCGCTCGCGCCGATCTGCTGGATGATTTCGACCATGCGCGGATACAGGCGCGGGAACAGGTTGCGCGCGGCATCCAGCGGGTCCCACGCGGGACGCATGACGCCCCATTCGTCGAGTTGCGCGTCCGCCTCCGCCGCCCGCAAGAAGGCCTTCATGGTTTCCAGGTTGACCCAGATTTCCGCCAGCTTTTCCTGGATGTGCTGGAAGACCTCGGCGCCGATGGTGCTGACCATCAGGGACGCAAGGCCCAGCATGAATTCGCACTTGGCGATGTTCTTGACGACCACCTGATGCGTCATGTGAGCCACGGCGCCTGTTCTCGCGTACGCCTCGTTGCACCGCTTGATGTCGCGATAGAGAAAGACGTTTTCCCAAGGGACGAACACGTCGTCGAAGATGACCACGGCGTCCATCTCTTCGAAACGTGAGCCGAGCGGATGGTCGAAGTGCGAGCGGCCGTAGTCGACACTCTCGCGGCAGATGAACCGGAGGCCCTGCGTATTGTTGGGAATGGAGAAGCCGAATGCGTAAGGCGCATCTTCCTCCGGGCTCTTCAGCAGCGTGGAGGGGAACACCATGATCTCATCAGAGATGGGAAGCGTGGCGAGCATGCGGCAGCCGCGTATGACGATGCCTGCGTCGGTTTCCTCTTTGATTCGCGCGGCGAGGAACGGGTCTGCCTGCTTGGCCGAGCTGAGCGCGCGATTCGCCTGGGGCGGAATCAGAGTGTGAGTGGAGCAGAGGTCGTTTTCGCGCAGGTATTCATAGTACCGAACGGCGTTGGCGCCGAACCTTGGGTCGGCTTCCGCGAGGAAAGGCGCGCCGGCCGCGTAGCCTGTCATGGCGCGATTGATGTAGTCCGGCACGCGACCCATCATGCCGTGGGTGTAGTCCTCCCAAACTTTCATTGCGCGGCTGATGCTTACGAGCTCGTCTCGCGTCTTCGGCATCATGAACGAACGCGCCACCTTGTTGCCCGTGGTGGGCGAGTCGTAGAGCGTGATTTCTGGCTTTTCCCATTGAATGTCGTAGAGCCGCGCCAGCGTTTGCACGCCGCCCTGAAGGGCAGGGTGCGTAGTGATGTCTTTCACGGCCTCGCCGCGATACCAGATGGAAGGCGGGTTCTCACGCAGGCGTTGTAGAACCTGTGCGCCCGTTCGGGCACCGGTGGCGGCGTTTTTTTGGGTGGCCATATGCGTTCGCCTGCGTTGGGCAGTAGTTATGAAATAAGCAATTCGTTATGATTAGCGTAATCGGGGCGCGCGAGGTGAGTCAAGGGCGGCACGGCGAGCGCCTCGCAACAGTGCTTAGGGTATAAGGCAGCGTAGTGTGATCAGGCGGAAACAATGAGCCCCAGAAAACCCAGGGCGCAGCAGGGCATTCAATCCATCGAAGTGGGCGCGCGGCTGCTTCAGGCGTTGGCGCAGGCCACGCAGCCCCAGATGCTTCGCGACCTCGCTGTCGCGGCAGACATGCCGGCTGCGAAAGCGCATCGGTACCTCGTGAGCTTCGCGCGAATGGGGTTGGTGGAGCAGCAGGCCGAAACGGGCCTGTACGATCTCGGCGCCTTCGCACTGGACCTCGGTCTCAGCGCCCTTGCACGGCTGGACCCGGTGACGATCGCGGCCCCCGCACTGGCGGGGCTGTGCAAGGAGACCGGCCAGACCACCGCGCTCGCGGTTTGGGCAAACCAGGGTGCAACGATTGTTCGCTGGCTGGGCGCCGACACTCCGGTCGCCGCGAGCCTGCGCGTAGGTTCGGTCCTGCCTTTGACCCGCTCGGCGACAGGCGGCGCGTTCATGGCGTTCCTTCCGGAGGAGACCACTTCGCGCTGGGTGAAGAAAGAGCTGGCCGAGCAGGCGCGAAAAGGCCTTACCCCCGCCACCCAGCCCGAAGTCGACCGCGTGATCGCGCAAACGCGCAAACAAGGGTTCGCCCGCACCAGTGAATTCATCCCCGGCATCGGCGGCCTCGCCGCGCCGGTGTTCGACCACTCCGGTGCAATGGTGCTGGCGCTGGTTGCTCTGGGCTACAGCAAGCCCTTCGACGCAGCCCTTGCGAACATCGCCTCAGCGGTTACGCGCAAGGCGACTGAGCTGTCTCAGCGGTTGGGGTTCAAGCCGGGAGCCTAGGGCGTCGCGCCGCTACCTTCCGCGATGCATACCGTTCGCTGCACGCCGAAGCCAGGCGCGGTGGACTCCATCACGTCACCCGGTTTCAGGAATCGTTTGTAGCGAGTGCCGCAGCCAGCGGGGGTGCCTGTGCAGATGAGATCGCCGGGCAGCAGTTGCGCGTGCTGAGAGATGAATGAAATTTGTGTGGCGATGTCGAACAGCATGTCGGACACGAGTTCGTCCTGCATGACCGCGCCGTTTAGTTTGAAGGTGAGACGCAACGCGTAGGGGTCCGGCACGAAGGCGGCGGGAACGAACCAGGGGCCGGTGGGCAGGAAGCCCGGGCCGTTCTTGGATTGCAGCCAGTCCGAGCCGAGCCGCGGCAAATCGGGGCGCGCAACGAGCTCACGCACGGTGATGTCGTTGACGAGCGTGTAGCCGGCCACGTGACTCATCGCCTCCGCAGGCGAGACACGACGGGCGGGTTTGCCGATGACGACACCCAGCTCGAGCTCCCAGTCCGGGCGTTGGGCGTGGTGGGGGATTTCAAACGGATCGTTCGGGCCGATGATCGCCGTCGGTAGCTTGAAGCACACGTACGGCAGGCCGCGCTGGCGCTCATCGATAAGTTTCGCGGCCCGCTCGAGGCATTCCGCGGTATCGAGTTCGCCCAGGCGCGGCGTCAGCGCAGGGTCGCGAACGGTGTCGGTGAGGTGGCTGCGGTAGTTGGCGATGGTGCAGAACGTCTGGCGGGGCGGGTTGATGGGCGCGTGTACGTGCAGCTGGTGCAGGTCGAGCGATTCTGCGGGCGCATCAGCAAGCGAGCCGGCGCTGCTTCGACCGCTTATGTCAGCGTCGTGCTCCGCAAGCGCCGGCGCAACCCCCGCTAAAACCTCGAAATTCCGTTCCCAGTCCGACAACAACCCAAGCACCGATTCCGATCCAGTCAGCTGGGCTCCCAGCCGCCCCAGCAGTGGGGCCAGGCGCTCCACCGGATACACCCGTTCGCCCAGTACCAGCCCGGCGAACTGCGAGGTGGATGTGCCGCTGGAAAACGTCCCCAATCTGAACTGCATGGCTTGACAGGCTCCTTTCCGAGAGATGATTATGATGTTAAGTATCTGCCGAGGCGAGGGGGAATACGTTGCCGCACGTTGTTATCGAATACTCATCGAACCTGAGTAGCCAGCTCGATTTTCCGGGCCTGCTCCGGGCGCTGCGCGACTCGGCGCTGGCCACCGGCGTGTTCCCCATCGGCGGGGTGCGCGTGCGAGCTTATCAGGCCGATCACTATCTCATTGCCGATGGCCACCCCGACAATGCCTTTGTTCACATCCTGCTGAAGGTAGGTCACGGGCGAGACCTCGAGACTCGCAAGCGTGCTTGCGAGGCCATCTTCGCCACCGCCTGTGAGCAACTGGCAAGCGTCTACGATCGCATTCCCCTCGGCATCTCGCTGGAGATGCAGGAAGTGGATGCCGTGCTCACACACAAGAAGAACAACCTTCACGAATACGTGAAGAAACGACAACAGGCGATGGAGGTGGCGACCCAAAAAGATGCCGCGACGGCCGGCGCCAAGGTGGTAAACAAGGCAGCCGCCCCGACATTGAAATCAGATCATTCCAAAGGAGCCGCGCCATGAGCGCCGCGCACGCGACAGCAACAGACAAGAACGTTTCGCCGGCCGAGGCGCTCGCCGCGAACATCGACAAGGCCGCTGGCTACCTGAAGCGCTTCCGCGAGCAGCCGCTGGCCCACTTCATCGCGGGGAAGCCTGCGCGTGGCTCGAGCCAGGAGATCTTCGACAACATTTCCCCGGTGGATTCGAAAGTCATCGGCCAGGTGGTTGCAGGCGACGAGCGCGATGTCGACGCGGCCGCCACGGCGGCCCACAACGCATTCCCCGCGTGGCGTGCGAAGACCGGCGAAGAGCGCCGTGCGATCCTGCACAAGGTGGCGAACCTCATTGAGTCACGTCGCGAAGAGATCGCGCTCGTCGAATGCATGGACACGGGGCAGGCCCTGCGCTTCATGAGCGGTGCCGCCCTGCGCGCCGCGGAGAATTTCCGCTTCTTTGCCGACCGTGCGCCAAGTGCTTCCGACGGCCTGTCGTTGCCGGCCGCGGAACATACGAATTACACGGTTCGCGAGGCGCTGGGGCCGGTGGCGATCATCACGCCGTGGAATACGCCGTTCATGCTTTCCACGTGGAAGATCGCGCCCGCGCTCGCCGCGGGTTGCACGGTGGTTCACAAGCCGGCGGAGTGGAGCCCTCTCACGGCCACGCTGCTCGCGGAGATCATGACGGAAGCCGGTGTGCCCCCGGGCGTGGTGAATCTGGTGAACGGCATCGGCGAGAAGGCCGGCAAGCTGCTCACGGAACAGCCGCTGATCAAAGCCACTGCGTTCATCGGCGAATCAGGCACCGGAAGCCACATCATGATGCAGGGTGCACCCACTCTGAAGCGGGTGCACCTGGAGCTCGGTGGCAAGAATCCCGTCATCGTGTTCGACGATGCCTCGCTCGATCGTGCGCTCGATGCCGTGGTGTTCATGATCTACAGCCTGAACGGCGAGCGTTGCACGTCGTCCAGCCGCTTGCTGGTGCAGAAGTCCATCTACAGCGAGTTCGTCGGCCGGGTCGCCGAGCGCGTGAAGAAACTCAAAGTGGGCCATCCGCTCGATCCGTCCACGGAAATCGGCCCGCTCATTCATCAGCGGCACATGGATAAAGTGCTCAGCTACTTCAAGATCGCCCGCGAAGATGGCGCAGACATTCCGGTGGGCGGTGCGCGTGCCGATGCCGTTCAGGGCGGTTTCTTCGTGCAGCCCACGTTGTTCGCGAACGCCACGAACAAGATGCGCGTCGCGCGCGAAGAAATCTTCGGGCCTGTGCTGACGGCCATCCCTTTCACGGATGAAGCCGACGCCCTCGCGATTGCCAACGACACGCAGTACGGCCTGGCCGCCTACATCTGGACGAACGATGCCGGACGCGCCCAGCGCATGGCGCGAGACGTGGAAGCCGGCATGGTGTGGGTGAACTCAGAGAACAACCGCCACCTGCCCGCGCCGTTCGGTGGCGTGAAGGCGAGCGGCATCGGCCGCGACGGCGGCGACTACAGCTTCGACTTCTACATGGAGACGAAGAACATTTGCGTGGCACACGGTACGCACCGCGTGCCGAAACTAGGATCGTGAGGAGATTCCGGTGACGTCCCAGTTAGATTCGCTCAAAGGTTCGATCCCGCCCATCGTTACGCCGTTCCGCAACGGCGAGGTGGATTACGAAACGTATGCACAGCTCGTGTCCTTCCAGATCAAGAATGGCTCGCACGGCATTCTGGTGAATGGCACTACGGCCGAGCCGTCGACGCTGACGCTCGCCGAGCGCAATCGCCTCATCGACGTGGCAGTGCAAGTGGCTGCGAAGCGCGTGCATGTTTGTGCTGCCACGGGCTCGCAGTCCATGCACGAGACGAAGCAGCTCACCGAGCATGCCGCGAAGGCGGGGGTGGATTCGCTGCTCATCGTCACGCCGTATTACGTGAGGCCGCCGCAGCGCGGGCTCATCGCGTACTACCTCGAGCTTGCCGCCCTGTCGAACCTGCCGTGGATGATCTATCACATCCCCGGGCGCACGGCGGTCAGCGTCACCATCGACACGCTGAAGCAGCTCAAGGAAAAGTCGCCGAACTTCGTCGGCATGAAGCACGCCGTGAACGACCTCGGGTTCGTCTCCGAAGCGTTGAGTGTGCTCGGCCACGATTTCAAGGTCTTCGTTGGCCTCGAGGAGCTGAGCTTCCCTGAGATGGCGATTGGCGCCTGCGGCCTGATGAACGCCGTGGGCAACCTGCAGCCGAAGATCCTGTCCGAGCTGTGTGACGCCATCTGGGCGAGCGACCTGCCGCGTGCGCAGTCGCTGCATCACCAGCTCTTCGAAATCAATTCGGCGATCTTCTTCGACACCAACCCGATCCCGATGAAATACATGATGAAGCGGCTCGGCCTGCTGCCGAACAACGAGCATCGCCTGCCGATGGTACCGGCCACTCCAGAGCTCGAGAAACGCCTGGACGGTGTGCTGAAGCGCGCCGGGCTGCTCAAGGAGCAAGCGGCTTGAAGCTGCTGAACTTTCGCGTCGACGGCCGGGAATCCTTTGGAGCGCTGGGCCCCAAGGGCATCATCGATCTCGGCGCGAGGCTGCGCACCAACGGCACGGACATCGTGTCGATGCTCCGTTCCGGCCTGGCTGCGCCGGCGCACACGCTCGGCGGCATGGGCATGGCGGACTACGCGCTCTCTGATGTGCAGCTCCTCAGCCCCGTCGGCCGTGGCCTGCGTTACTTCTGCATCGGCGTGAACTACCCGGAGCGGAACGAAGAGTACAAGGACGGCAGCGAACGCCCGAAATATCCGAGCATCTTCACTCGTTCGCATACGTCGTTCTCGGCGCCCGGCGAGCCTATCGTCAAGCCGCGCGAATCCGAACAGCTGGACTACGAGGGCGAGATCACCATCGTCATCGGCAAGGGTGGTCGCAGAATTCCTCAGGAATCGGCCATGTCGCACGTGTACGGTTACACGTGCGCGAACGAAGGCTCGGTGCGGGACTGGCTGCGCCATTCCAAGTTCAACGTGACCCAGGGTAAGAACTTCGACCGCTCGGGCTCTATCGGCCCGTACCTGGTGACCTCGGATGAGGTCGGCACGGAGCCCATACGCGTGATGACTCGTGTAAATGGCGAAGTACGGCAGGACGATACCAGCGACCGAATGGTCTTCCAGATGCCGTTTCTCGTGAGCTACATCTCCACGTTCTGCACGCTCGAGCCGGGGGACGTGATTCTCACCGGTACCCCGAGCGGCGCCGGCGCCCGTTTCGACCCGCCGAAGTATTTGAAACCGGGCGACGTGGTGGAGGTCGAAATCTCACGCATCGGTCTCTTGCGAAACACGGTGATAGCGGATGACATCTAAACGCACGAAAACCAAGCGCACGGTGCCGACACCCGAGAACGGCGCAGATACCGGGGACTCGGTTGCGAACCGCGCGTTGCCGATGCGCGCGTTCTCGAAGTCCCTGCCCATGGAACTGCTGCGCGCGCGGGAAGCCGTCATGCGCCGGTTCCGCCCCGCGCTCCGCACCCATGGCGTCACCGAGCAGCAATGGCGAATTCTTCGCGCCATCGCGCACGCCGGGTCGCTGGAAGTGAGCGAGCTTGCTGTGGCCACCTGTCTGCTGGCCCCGAGCCTGTCCCGCATTTTGCCGGATATGGAAGCGCGCCAGCTCATCAGCCGCCGTCAGGGCGACACGGATCTTCGCCGCAGCGTGATCAGCCTCGAGCGCAAGGGCCTGCGGTTGATTGCCATGCATGCCCCGCATGCTGAGGAAATTTACGACGGCATTGCACGGATGTTCGGCGCGCAGCGCCTGTCGCAGCTGTTCACGCTGCTGCACGAGCTGGAACAGACGCTGGAAAATCAGGAAGACGCTACCACCCCATCGCGTTCGAAGTCGAAGTCGCGGGCTCCCGCGGCGAGACGAGCGCGTTAACCCTTCGAGAGACCCCATGAGCCTCTATTCGGTTCAGAAACTGATCTACCAGCTCAATCGCGAGCCTTCGATCCGCACCCGCCTTCAGACCGACATCGAAAGCGTGCTGAAGGACTTCGAGCTCACCGAGGACGAGCAGCGCGCGCTGCGCGAGCCCGACATCGGCCTGCTCTATGTCATGGGCGTGAACGGGCAATTGCTCATGCACTACGCAGCGCTACGCGGCTTCGAATGGAATGCGTACATCCAGGCCATGAAGGATGGCGAAGTGAAATATGGTCCGGTGCGCACGGGCCTCTACACACGAGCTGAAGGGCGATCATGAGTCTGGTATTCGCAGGTGTTTGCAGTCACGCCCCGGGCATCACGGGCCGCAAAGAGCGCGCCGACCCAAAGGTGCGGGACGAGTTCTATGCCAATTTCGACCGCATGCGCCAGGCGCTCGAGGCCACGCGGCCCGACGCGCTCATCATCATCGGCGCGGAGCACTTCGCCAATTTCTTCATGAACAACATGCCCTCGCTGTGCGTGGGCATGGGCGATGTCTACGAAGGGCCCATCGAAGACGAGGTGTGGCTCGGCATCAAGCACACCAAGGTGCCGGGTGCCGCCGACCTGTCGATGCGCCTGATACAGGACATGATGGAGGACGTGGATCTCGCCTACGCGCAGGAGTGGAAATTCGACCACGGCGTCATGGTGCCGCTGAACTTCCTGACGCCGCGGTATGACTTGCCGGTCATTCCGGTGAACATCAATTGCCAGGGGCCGCCGCTCATTCCGCTGAAACGCGCTTACGAGTTCGGGCGCGCGCTGCGTCGTGCGTGCGACAAGGCGCCTGAGCGCATCGCTATCGTTGGCACCGGCGGCATTTCGCATTGGCCGGCCACGCCGGATTCCGGAAAGATCAACGAGGCCTGGGATCGGGCGTTCCTCGAGCGCTTCCTGAACGGCAAGCGCGACGAATTACTGGCCTATACCGATGCCGACACCTGGCGCGAAGCGGGGCAGGGCGGTTTCGAAATCCGCACGTTCATTGCTGTGTCCGGTGCCTGCGAAGGCAGCAAGGGTGAGCTGTGGTTCTACGCACCCATCCCTATCTTTGCGGTCGGTTGTACGGTTGCCGTGATGAATCTCTGAGATGACGCTTCCGGCTCCCGCCTGGTTCGGGGGTCGCAGCCGGCGCCGCGGCAGGGAAAAAAACGCCGCCTCGCAGGCGGCGTAATTCTCTAGAGCCATGAAGGGCGCAAATGCTCTTCCCAGCCGCCCGGCGATTGAGTGCCGCTCTCAATTCCGGGCGCTGAGAAATTCCTCAAAAGAACTGGTTGTAAACCACATCCAGCACCAACCCCGTCGCAATCACCGCCAGCACCGCGTCTGAATTCACGCGCACCCAGTGGTAACCGTAGGGCGGGCGGCGCAGTCCACAGCGTTCATAGTCGCCGACGACATACGAACCGCCGTAGTAAGCCCGCGGCAGGCGATCGCCCCGGCGCCACGAATGATCGTAGTAACCGTAGGGCCGGCGATACTCGCCGAAGTAATACCGCGGGCGGCCGTAGTAGCTGTAGCTGTGACCGTACTCGTACCGGGGCTGGTTGTAGCCGTAGTGACGCGGGTCACGGCGAAAGTCGTTGCGGCCATCGTAGCGATGGTCGTTGCGGCCGTCGAAATGATTCCGGCCGTCGAAGTCGTTACGGCCGTTCCAGCGATGGTCCTGGTGATCGTTGCGGCCGTTCCAGCGACCGTCGTTGCGATGATCGTTGCGGTCGTTGTGATAGCTGCGGCCATTGTCACCGCGTCCATTCGAGCGGCCGTCATTGCGCTGATCGTTACGATGATCGTTGCGGCCGTCGAAGTGACGGTTGTTATCGTGCGAGCGGTTGTCGCCGCCGCCGCGCTGGTGGTCCTGCTGGCCACGCGTGTCGTTGCGGTGGTCGTTACCGTTGCCGTGGTTTTCGCGCTGGCCGCGTTGCTGGGCAGCCAGCTGGGCCCCCGCGTAGCCGTTGCCGGCCATAGCCACAGAACCCGCCGCCAGGGAGATCAAAAGTGCGCCGACAGCAATGCGTTTCATAAGAATCTCCTCCAACCGAGCCAACCCTATTGAACTGGGGGGTACTTTTGCACTGGCGGGCTGAGCCGGGGCTGAACGGAGCGGTTTAGCGAGCGTTCAGGTATCCGTGTGTGGCTGGGGGAACCCGTTCAGCGTCGTCTATACCTCTCTTGGCCGCCCGGCGATTGAGGCCTCTTGAGAAGCCCTCCATCGCCGGGCGGCTGGGAGAGCCGCGCTGTCAGCGAGGTCGAAAGTTGACTTTCGCCGCGCCGGGATGTTTCATCGCAGTTAACAAATTTACTCCACAGTAAACATCGATTCGGTCAAAACGAGCGGCGCGGTCCGGGGCAGCGATTCCCGGTTGACGCGCAAAGGGGGCGTGATGGCAGAGCTCGATCCGCGTGTCGAAGCCATGTACCGGCGCGACAGACTCTGGGCATGGGCCCTGGTGCTGTTGTTGTGGATTGCCATCCTGGCGGTCCTGCTCCTGTCCTGGCCGTTCATTCCAAATGGCAGTGTGCGTCTCGTGGTGCTGGCGGGCGCGGCGTCCGTGCTGGTGTTCAATACCGCGTCCATCGCGGCCATGCTGAGCCACTACGCTGAAGACAAGGCCTTCATCTACGGCCTGGACATCAAGGCGCTCGACGCAATGAGCGCACGCAAGTGAGCCAGTTCAACGTAAACCGGCCCAGAGTGCGCCAGCCCAGCGAATCCAGCCCCAGCGAGCTGCGGGAGATCACGCGATGACCCGGTACACGCCTCCGGAGCAGAGCCGCCTCCTGCAATTCGTCGACATCATCTTCCTGCTCATCGCGATATTCGGTGCACTGTGGTTGCCGCTCGAGATGAAGCTGGCGGGCGCCGCCAAGGAAATCGACAAGATCGACAATCCCACGTGGGAATCGCTCCAGCAAACGCCCGTGCAAGTGGAGCAATGGCAGAAGCTCGGGTACGACGTCACGAAGGCGCACGACGTCATCCAGAACCACTTCCACTACGCCATCGACTGGAAGTCACTCGCCATCATGGCGCTCGTGGTACTGGCGTATTTCGTCTTTCTCTTCCGCGCCTCAGACAAGGAATATCGCGAAGTCATCGCAGAGAAGTTCGGCGACGGCGTCCCGCCGCCCGGTCAACCCAGCGGCCATCAGGAGCCTGTCTGACTATTATGCACCTACTGCGGCCGCCGCCCATCGGCATCTTTCAGCGCTCGTTTCGCTTACATAGTCCCCGCTATGCTCGCGAAACGATCGCTGAAACCTGCTCGATGGGCGTCGCCCTCGCTACGGCGCATATTAGTCAGACAGGCTCCTAGCGCCGCGCGCCAGCCAGGAGAATTCTCATGTGGGTCGTCATTACCTATGCGTCCTGGACGATATCGGCTGCACTCGTGATCTGGATGATCTACGACTGGATCAGAACGGACCGCTCGCACACCGAGAGTGAGCTCACCTCTTCGCGCGAGGGGGAAATCGAAGCCCTCTCCGAGAAGCACAAGGTCTGAGCGGAGAACGCGATATGGCAACCACTGCAGATCAAGCCACACCCGAGCTCGCCCGCAGCGAGCATGGCCACCGAGTGTCGCTGTTGCGCGTGCTGGGCCCAGCGCACGTCTGGGCGCTCGGTGTCGGCATCGTGCTCGTGGGTGAGTTCACGGGCTGGAATTTCTCGGCTGACAAGGGCGGGGCGCTTGCAGCACTCATCGTGTGCTGGTTCGTCGGGTTGCTGTACACCTGCGTGGCCATGATCGACTCCGAGGTGACCTCCACCGTGGCGGCGGCCGGCGGGCAATATGCGCAGGCCAAACACATCGTCGGGCCGCTCATGGCCTTCAATGTGGCGCTTTATCTGGTGTTCGCCTACACCATGCTGGAAGTGTCCGATGCAATTCTCGCCGGCGACCTGCTCGTGCAGGTGGGCACGGAAAGCGGTGCCGTCGGGCTCACTCACAACCCGTTCATCGTGTTGTGCATCGTGGTGCTGGTGTGGCTGAACTATCGGGGTGTGCTCGCCACGCTGAACTTCAACTTCATCATCACAGCTCTCGCGCTGGCGTCGATTTTCGTGCTTTTCTTTTCGGTCCAGCCGTGGAGTCAGGGCGTCGTCCTGAAACTGGGCGAAATGGTTACCCCCACCAATGCTCTGCCTTACGGCTGGATCGGCGTTGTCGCGGCGTTCCAGTTCGGCATCTGGTACTACCTCGGCATCGAAGGCACGACACAGGCGGCGGAAGAAGTGCGCTCGCCGGCGCGCTCTCTGCCTTTTGGCACCATGGCCGGCATGATCACGTTGCTGATCGCGGCGGCGCTCACCTGGTATGTGTGCGCAAGCTTGCTGCCGTGGCAGCACCTGGGCGTCACCTACTTTCCGCTCTATGACGCAGCTGTGGTCACAGGCAAGCCGGCCCTGAAGTTCCTGTTGTTCTGGGGCACCGTGCTATCGGCAGTAGCTTCCGCAAACGGGTGTATCAACGATGCGGCTCGCGCATGGTTTTCACTCGGGCGAGATCGTTACCTGCCCACGTGGTTCTCGGCCGTGCACCCGAAGTACCGCACTCCCTATCGCTCCATCCTGTTCCTGATGCCAATCGCGCTGGCATTCGCCTTCATTGCGGACCTGAACCAGGCGATCACGTTCTCGATTCTGTCAGGCGTCCTGCACTACACGTTCATGAGCATCAACATCGTGATGTTCCGGAACAAGTGGCCGGTGGGCAGCATTCGGCGCGGCTACACACACCCGTTCCATCCTGTGCCTGCGGCGCTGTTGTTCATGCTCTGCGTGCTCACGCTGTTCGCCATCTTCCTGGGGTTCGGGTCGCAGCTCAGCGCCATGGTGATTTTCTACATCATCGTGTCGCTGTGGTTTCACTTCTACCGTTACAAATATGTCCGGCGCGGCGATCAGTTCACGATGCCGTGGCCAAAGCCGGTTGGTTACTAACCGTGTCGTGAGGGCCGCGCGTGTGGCGCATGTTCATGGGTCTCGCCGCGTTCGTCGCGGTGGGCCTGTTCCTGCTCCATCGCTATCGAGGTGAAAGCCAGAGGCGGCAGCGCGAACCGGCCCGCTTCTATGCGCGCGCGCTTGCTGTGCTCGAGCGGGGTGAATTGCAGGCCACCGGTGCGGTGGGTTATCCGCGCCTCGCAGGACGCTATCAGGGCTTTCCCGTGCAGGTTCAGCCCGTCATCGACACGCTCGCCACCCGCCGGCTGCCGGCGCTGTGGCTGCTTGTCACGTTGCAGGACGCGCTTCCGGTCGCCGCGCGTCTCGACCTGATGATGCGGCCGACGGCCGCGACCACCTTTTCAAACTTCGATCTGCTGCCGGTGACGCTGCAGTTGCCGGCCGGTTTTCCCGAACATTCGGTACTGCGCACCGACGATGCTCAGAGTGCTTTGCCAGCCGGCGTACTGGCGCCCCACCTCGACGTGTTCGAGAGCCCGCGGGCGAAGGAGCTGCTGATCACGCCTAACGGCGTGCGCCTGGTCTGGCTCATTGCCGAGGCGGATCGCGCGCGCTACGGCGTCTTTCGCGAGGCGGACTTCGGAGAGACCGACCTGGACCCCGACCTGCTGCGGAGTCTGCTGGATCGTCTCGTCGCCCTGCGCCACTCGGTAGTTGAGTCGATGAGGAAGGTCTCGTGAGCTCCCCGGCGCCTCTGAAACCCTGCAATCCCTACGGAGTGCTCGCGGCGGCGATGGTGCTGCCGGGCACGGGGCAGGTGCTCACCGGCTCGCCTCAGAGAGGGCTCGCTTTCCTGTTCTTCATCGTGCTGCTCGGCTGGGTGAGCGTGAATATGATGCCGGCCGACAGCTCTTTTTTCGGGCGCTACATCGGCGGCGTGTTCGTCTACGGCCTGTCCGTCATCGACGCCTACAAGCGCGCCCGCATCGCTCACGAGAAATGGAAGTTTTCGCAGCCGCCCACGCGGGTGGCGAGCAGCGGGTAGAATCCGCCCGCCGGCGATCCAACCCAGTCTCGGGCCGGCGCGAGGTCCCTGTGACGGAGTTGTTCTCGAGCGCGTCCCATCATTCCGGCTCGATCGCCCAGCGCTCGGCGCGGTGGGCGCTCATCGTGTCCCTCGTGCTGCTAGGCGCGTGGATGCTGCGGCACTTCCTGCCCGCGCTGTGCTGGGCGGTGGTGCTGGCCATTGCCACCTCCTCGGTCTACGACCGGTGGCTCAACCGCTTCCACGGCAAGCGGCGTCACCTCTGGGCGGCGCTCACGTTCACCATTTTTGTCGGCATCGTGTTGATCGTGCCGCTGGTCTATGGCGGCGTCATCGCGGTTCGCGAGGCGATTGTGCTCGCCCGCACGTACGCCAGCACGGCGAGCGGTGAGCCCACCTTGCCGGCGTGGGTGGCCCAGATTCCCTGGCTGCACGACTGGATCCTGGATTTCTGGGCCGAGAAGTTCGGCCACGCGGCCAGCGCCGCCGCCGGAGCCGTGCAGTCGAAGGCGCTGGTTCCGGAGTGGACCCGGGTGCTGGGGCTTCAGGTGGCCCGGCGGGTGACTACGTTGGCCTTCACGTTGCTGACCTTGTTCTTCGTTTACCTGCACCGGGCCAGCATTGCCGGCAGCGTGAAGCGGGCGATCCGGCGCATCTTCGGGCCGACGGTGGAGCCGCTGGCCGATCGCACCGTGGATGCCATTCGGGCGACGGTGGATGGAGTGGTGCTCGTTGCGGTGGCGGAAGGCGCCATCATGGCGGTGGTGTATGCGCTGGCCGGCGCGCCGCATCCCATTCTGTTTGGGGCGGTCACCGGGGTGTTCGCCATGATTCCGTTTGCGGCGCCGGTGGTGTTTGGCGTGGTCGCCATCCTGCTTGCGGGGCAGGGCTCCGTGGTGGGCGCCATCGTCGTGGCGGGGGTGGGATTGCTGGTGCTGTTCGTCGCGGATCACTTCATCCGGCCCGTCATTATTGGCGAGGGGGCGAAGTTGCCGTTTCTGTGGGTGCTGCTGGGAATCCTGGGCGGTGTCGAGTCGTTCGGGCTCGTGGGGATATTTCTCGGCCCAGCGCTGATGGCGTCGATTATTTCGCTGTGGCGGAGTTGGTCGTTTGAGCCCGTGGCGCACCCCAGTTTGTCCGCTCCGCGGAACGATGGTGTTGAGCCAGGTGCTCATCTCCAGCCGCCCGGCGATTGAGGGCCTCTTAGGAAGCCTCAATCGCCGGCGGCTGAGAGAAGAAAGAGATTTTCAGGCCAGGCCCGCCGGCCCTGCGTCGCAGGGCGCAACCTCAGGTGGCGGCGTTGACGCGATCGTTACGACGTCGCCTTCGTCTTGTGCTCGTCAGCCCACTTCTGCACGGCCGCCATCGTGTTCTCGACGTGCTTGTCCGGGTCCAGCGCGGTGTACGAGTAAATCACTTCACCGGTGGGCGCGATCACATACGAGGTGCGCTTCGCCCAGTCCGGCTTGATCCATAACACGGCGTCGTACGCCTTCATGATCTTCTTGTCCGCGTCCGCGGCCACCGCAAACTTGTTCCGGCACTCGCTGACCGAGAACTTGTTCAGGGTTTCCACCGTGTCGTGCGACACGCCAATCACCGTAGCCCCCAGCGATTTGAATTTGTCCGTCGCCTCCGCGAAGTTGTGCGCCTCGATCGTGCAGCCTTTCGTGAAGGCGGCCGGGTAGAAGTACAGCACCACCGGGCCCTGCTTGAGCGCCTCGGCCAGCGAGAAGCTGAACGGCTTGCCGGCGAGCGACGCCTGGGTGGTGAAGTCCGGCGCCCTGGCGCCATTGGGCAGTACTGCGAAGGCGGAGGAGGCCGCCATCGTGCCGAACACGGCACCGATAAAGGCCAGAAGGCGTGAGATTCGCATGGAGTCGATTCCTGTCTGTTGATACGACGAGGGGTCCAGTCCTCAGGATGACTGGGCTTGCGAAAACTTACGGATGACAGCGCGGATTGGATGCTCCGGCTCCCAGCCGCTGCGGCTGAAGAGCAGACACTCACCTTGAGCTTATGGCAGGCGCAAGGCTACGATACCCTGGCTACGTCGAAGATCCTCAACAACAACAACGCAGTAGGGGAGAGTCCCGTGAAAACGCCTGCGCGTTGGCTGGTCGCGGTTGCCACGGTTTTGCTCGCTGTCCCGGCGTTCGCGCAGGGGCGCCACCTGCGGGTCGGCATAGTTACGGACGGTCCCACCGGCCGACAGGTGTTCTCGCCGGAGATGATCCAGCGGGAAGTGCTGAACGTCGCCGACGCCGACCTCAACATCACGCTCCCCGAAACCAAGCGCTTCGCCGGGGACTGGACCCGGAACGGCGTGAACGCGGCGCTGGACCGCGCACTCGCCGACAAGGATATCGACATCGTGCTGCCGCTCGGCCTGCTCGGCTCGCACGAAGCGGGCCATCGCGCCAAGCTCGCGAAGCCGGTCATCGCGCCGCTGGTCGTCGATCCGATCCTGCAAGGCTTCCCGCTGGTCCAGGGCAAGAGCGGCCACAAAAATTTTGCGTACGTGGCGGACTTCCACAGTGTCGCCAACGAAGTGCGCACCTTTCATCAGGTTGTCGGGTTCAAACACCTGACTGCGCTCGTCGACGAGGCGTTGCTGAGCGCAATGCCGGAGCTTGCCGCCAAAGCGGATGAGCTCGCGAAGGCACTGAACGTGCGCATCTCCATCGTGCGCACGGGCCACGATGTCGGCGCGGCGCTTGCGGCCATCCCGGCCGACTCTGATGCGGTCTATGTCACGGGCTTGCTGAGTTTTCGGGACGAAGACGTGCGCGAGCTCGCGCAAGGTCTCGCAGCCCGCCGGCTGCCGTCATTCTCAGTGCTGGGGCGTAAGGAGCTCGAAGACGGGTTGCTCATGACCACCGGTGGCGCGGAACGCGACAGCGAGCGGCTGGCGCGGCGCGTGGTGCTCATGATCCAGCGAATCGCGGAAGGCGAGGATCCCGCGACGTTCGAAGTGAGTTTCCCCACCGAGCAGCGCCTCATCATCAATATGCGCACGGCGCGCCAGATCGGGTTCTCACCCCGCTGGCAATACCTGACAGACGCCGAGCAGATGTTCGCGGACCTTGCGGAAGATCAGCCGCGACTCTCTCTGGTGGATGCCATGCAGGCGGCGCTCTCCGCCAACCCGTCGCTGGCCGCCAGTCGCGCGCGTCTCGAAAGCAGCGCGGACGACATTCGCATTGCCCGAAGCAATCTTCTGCCATCGATCAAGGCCTCGGCGGACGTTACGCAGATCGACGCGGACCGCGCCAACCCGCTCTTTCAGCCTGAGAAATCCACCAACGCGGGCCTGACGCTGCAGCAGGTGGTCTATTCGGAAAGTGCCTGGGCCGGCTATTCGATCTCGCGCTATCTCTACCAGGCCTCCGAGCAGGGTGAGCGGCAGGACATGCTCGATACCCTCGAGTCCGCGGCGTCGGCCTATCTCAACCTGTTGCGCGCGAAGTCGGTGGAGTCCGTCAGGCGCAGCAATGTGGAGAACACGCGCAAGAATCTCGAGACCTCGCGCGTGCGTGAGACCGTGGGGCTTGCCGAGCGCTCGGACAATCTGAGGTGGGTAGCGCAACTCGCGCGCGACAAGCAAAACCTGCTGGCTGCCGAATCGACCCGGCGCCAGGCGGAAACGGAGCTCGTACGCATCATTCATCGGCCGGCCACGCAGCCTTTCATGACGGTGGAGTCAGGCCTCGACGACCCGCTTGCGCTCGTGTCGAGCCCGCGAACGCAGGCGTTCCTGGATTCGCCGGCGCAATGGGCGGTGTTCATGGAATACGCCGTGCACACGGCACTGGAGCACTCGCCAGAGATCGCGCAGACGGACGCACTGGTGGCGGGCCGCAATCGCGCACTGACGGCCGCACGCCGCGCGTACTTCGTACCGGACCTGGCTGTGGTCTCGAACGGCTCCAAGGCGCTGAGCCGCAGCGGCGCGGGCTCCGAGACGATCATCGGCGGCCCGAACGATGAATCGTGGAGCGTCTCTCTGCAGGCGACGCTGCCCCTCGTCACCGGGCGCCGCCGCGCCGCTGAAATCTCCCAGGCGCGGCACAACCTGCGCGCGTTCGAAGCCGAGCGCGTAGCTACCACGGATGCCATCGAGGCCCGCACGCGCGTCGCGCTTCATCGCACGGCGGGCTCGTACCCGGCGATCGATCTTTCGAAGGAGGCCGAGGCAGCCGCGAATGAAAACCTCGCCATGGTCACGGACGCTTACGCGCGCGGCGTTGTGACCGTCACTGAGCTCATCGATGCGCAGGACACTGCGCTTTCCGCTGGCCTCGGAGCCGCAGACGCCAAGTACGGCTTCCTGACGGACTTCGTGGCCGTGCTCCGATCCATGAGTGAGTTCGAGATTCTGCTGGACCCCGGCTCGCGAGAAGCCTGGTATTCGCGCGTGGATGAGTATTTCCGCAGTCACGCCGCCAACACTTCCCCAACGCAGCCATAAGGGCAGTCTCATGCGTGCAGCCTTACATTCCATTCGTCTGCGCCGGTCGACCCTCGTGGTGGGATTGAGCGCTGCGCTTTGTCTTTCCACCGCCGGGTGCGGCTCGAAGGACGCGCCACCGCCGCCGCCGCGCCCGGTGCGCACGATGTTGGTGGCAGGCGGCTCGAGCGGCGAAGCCGCGACCTACACCGGCGAAATCCGTTCGCGTTACGAGACGGATCTCAGTTTCCAGGTGGGCGGCAAGCTCATCAGCCGCACGGTTGATGTAGGTGCCACGGTAAAGAAGGGCGCACTGCTCGCACAGATCGAGCAAACGGATATGTCGCTGGGTGTCGATGCCGCGCGCTCGGCCGTAAACGCGGCGCGTGCCGAATACGACCGTGCTCGCGCGGACGAAGCCCGTTTCCGGGATCTGCTGGAGCGTGGGTTGACCACGCGCGCCAACTATCTGGCGCAACAAACCGCCGTCAAGACGGCTCAATCGCGCCTGGAGCAATCCACCGCGGACATGCGGTTGAATCAGCAGAAGCTGGGCTACACCACGCTTCGCGCAGACCAGGATGGCATCGTGACGCGCGTCATGGCGGAGGTGGGCTCGGTGGTTTCGGCCGGTCAGCGCGTCATGACCATTGCGAGGCCGAGTGAGCTTGAGGTCGTGTTCGATGTCGCCGATAGTCGCATCGAAGAAATTCGTGGCGCCGCCGACCTGCAGTTCGCGTTGCTCACGAGCCCTGCGGCGCTGTATCCCGCGCACGTGCGCGAGATTTCGCCAAGTGCGGATCCTGTCACCCGCACTTACCGCGTGAAGTCTTCGATACCCAATCCGCCCTGGAATCTGCGCCTGGGCCAGACGGTCATCGTGTCACTGCCTCGGGGTGTAGCGTCGACGAACGTCGCGCTCCCAGCCACGTCCCTCTTTCAGAAGGACAACAAACCGGCAGTGTGGGTCGTGAAGAAAGATCTGACGCTCGAGCTGCGGCCGGTGCAGGTGGAACGCTACGAGTCCGATCGGGTGTTCCTGAAGAGTGGGCTCGGTCAGGGAGACCGGGTGGTCACCGCCGGTGTGCATCGCCTCTCGATCGGGGAAAAGATTCGCCTGCTCGGTGAGACGGCGCCATGACGGCGGAATCGGGCCTCGCGACGCCCGAGCATG
>JBDTUL010000029.1:0-21519 GCA_040007735.1 Gammaproteobacteria bacterium
TGTCGCCGATGTCGGCCGAAGCCACCGTCGTGCGCAACTACATCGACTGGCTGGTGAAGGTGCCGTGGAAGAAGCGGACCAAGATCATCAAGGACATCGCCCGTGCCGAGAAGGTGCTGGACGAAGACCACTTTGGCCTGGACAAGGTGAAAGAGCGCATCGTGGAGTACCTGGCCGTCCAGCAGCGTGTGGACAAGCTGAAGGGCCCCATCCTGTGTCTCGTCGGGCCTCCGGGCGTCGGCAAGACCTCGCTCGGCCAGAGCATCGCGCGCTCGACGAACCGCAAGTTCGTGCGCATGTCACTGGGCGGCGTGCGGGACGAGGCCGAGATTCGCGGCCACCGCCGCACGTACATCGGCTCCATGCCCGGCAAGATCGTGCAGAACATGTCGAAGGCGGGCGTACACAACCCGCTGTTCCTGCTGGATGAAGTGGACAAGATGTCCACGGACTTCCGCGGCGACCCGTCCTCTGCGCTGCTCGAAGTGCTGGATCCTGAGCAGAACGCCACGTTCAACGACCATTACCTCGAGGTCGATCTCGACCTGTCGGATGTGATGTTCGTGTGTACGGCGAACAGCCTGAACATTCCGGCCCCGCTGCTGGATCGCATGGAAGTCATTCGTCTGCCCGGTTACACGGAAGACGAGAAGATGAACATCGCGCGCCGCTATCTGCTGCCGAAGCAGATGAAGAGCAACGGCGTGAAGGATGAAGAGCTGAAGGTGACCGACTCCTCGCTCCTCGACATCGTGCGTTACTACACGCGCGAAGCGGGTGTGCGTAGCCTGGAACGTGAGCTTGCGAAGATCTGCCGCAAGGCTGTGAAGCAGATGCTCACGAACAAGAAGGAACAGGCCACGGTGTCGATCACACCGAGGAATCTGGACAAGTACCTGGGCGTGCGTCGCTTCCGCTACGGTAAGGCGGAAGATCTGGATCGCGTGGGTCAGGTAACCGGGCTTGCGTGGACGGAAGTGGGCGGCGAACTGCTCACCATCGAAGCCGCGGTTGTGTCGGGTAAGGGCAAGCTTCAGCACACGGGCCAGCTTGGCGAAGTGATGCAGGAGTCCATCCAGGCTGCCATGACGGTGGTTCGCAGCCGTGCGGCGGTGCTCGGGCTCGAGCCGGAGTTTTACCAGAAGCTCGACGTTCACTTGCACATCCCGGAAGGCGCGACGCCGAAGGATGGTCCGAGCGCAGGCGTCGGCATGATCACGGCGTTGGTGTCGGCGCTCACGAAGATTCCGGTGCGGTCGGATGTCGCCATGACTGGCGAGATCACGCTGCGCGGCGAAGTGCTCCCCATCGGTGGGTTGAAAGAGAAACTACTGGCGGCTCACCGCGGCGGCATCAAGACGGTGCTGATCCCGGATGAGAACCAGAAAGACCTCGTGGAAATCCCCGACAACATCAAGGGCAACCTCGAGATCAAGCCGGTGAAATGGATCGATGAGGTGTTGCTTGTGGCGCTCACGCGCCAGCCGATTCCTCTTCCAGAAGCCACCGACGCGAAGCGCCCCGAAGAGAAGCCAGCGCGTCGCGCTGGCCGGCGCGGAGCGAAGGACGGAACTCCGGCGCACTGAGAAGTAGCCCTCAATCGCCGGGCGGCTCGGAAGGTTCTATTTTCTTTCCGAGCTGTCCGATGAGAGCCGCAAGGCGGGCGATGAGGTGAGAAGTTTTTTTTGTTCAGCTAGAAAGCCGGCTGGTGCGTGATACGCCAGCCGGCTTTTTTATTTTCCCCGCCGACGCATCAAAAAAGTAAATCGCTCCCAGCCGCCCTGCGCCTGAGGGCATTTGCCAACCTTCGATCAAAAATAGATGTTCCGAGCCGCCGTCGATTGAGGGCCTTTTACGAACCAGCCCCCCAAAAAATTTGGGGCGCCGGCGCATTAAAAAAGCGCCAGCGCCCCATTCGATCAAGCCGCGTTCGCTGTCAGTATCAGTCGGGCGTGACTTTCAATCCGTTGACTCAGGTGCGACGTGCCGCATTCGCAATGAAGCTGACAGCGGCCAGGATCAGGAACACGAAGAACAGTACCTTGGCGATGCCGACGGCACCGGCGGCGATGCCACCGAAGCCGAACACGGCCGCAATCAGGGCGATGATGAAAAAGACGACTGCGTAATGAAGCATTTGGCTTCTCCGATCTGGTTTCGGCGTGAGCACCGTGCTCCGCGTCCGTGGGAGAAATTTTGCCAAACGCCCCGTTTGCCCGATGTCGGTCAAGCTCGCGGAGAGTTGTAGGACGCCTGTACCACCGCGTGTCGGGAATGGCGCCGCTCAGCAGGCCGGTCGGGGGCACAGCTCCGCCCGATCGCTCTCGAGCGCGCGCGCCGGCGCAGATGAGCGAGCCGAGCAACACCTCGCGCAAACGCGTCGCCAAAACCCCGGCTACTCATCAGTTGCGGTCTGTACTGACAAATCACCTTGCCACTCATGTGACGCAGCGATAGGTAATCACGCCCAAAAATGCGACACTTCGCATCAACGGGTTGAGGTTTCGCGGGAAGGGCGTTGATTTCGATGAACAGACGGCACGTATTACGGGTGCTCGCCGCATCCACCCTGGTCGCCGCACTCGGCCAGTCGCTTTGGCAACCGGCCGAGGCCGCCGCTTCCAAGTCTTCCAAATCATCGAAATCCACCTCGCGCCGCTCGCCGCGCCGGGCTGCCAGGCGTGCCTCGGACGAGCCAGACGTGAAATCGAACGTCGCCCTGGTGCTCGACCGCTCGGACCACTCGGTGCTGTTCAGCCGCAAGCCCGACGAGGCCATGCCCATCGCCTCCATCACCAAGCTGATGTCGGCTCTGGTGGTGCTCGATGGCAAGCAGCCCCTGGATGAGATCATCGAAATCAGCCCCGAAGATCGGGCCCGGGGAAAGGGCGCCTTTTCGCGACTGGCGGTGGGCACCCGCCTGTCCCGAGGCGATCTGTTGAACCTGGCGCTGATGTCCTCCGAGAACCGGGCGGCCCATGCCGTGGGCCGCAGCTACCCGGGTGGCGAAGCCGAGTTCGTGCGCACCATGAACCTGAAGGCCCGCAAACTCGGCATGACCCGAACCCGGTTTGTCGACCCGTCCGGCCTTTCCAGCGACAACGTCGCGAGCGCCACGGACCTCACGCATCTGGTGATCGCCGCCTCGGATATCGCTCGTATTCGGGAATATTCCACCTGCAAAGCCCACGCTGTAAAAGTGGGGCGGAAGATGCTCGAATTCCACAACACCAATTCGCTGGTGAACAACCCGGACTGGGGCATCACCGTGCAGAAGACCGGCTACATCGAAGAAGCAGGCCGGTGCCTCGTAATGCAGGCCGACGTGGAACGCCGCCCGGTGATTTTCGTGCTGCTGGACTCATTCGGGAAGTACACGCGAGTGGCCGATGCCAGACGCATCCGCCAGTGGATGGCCACGCGAAACGACGCTCGCGGCGAGCCCACAGGCGCCGCGAAGGCCTGAGGCACGCTGCTCCGAGGGTCGTAAGGGAACTGCCCGTCAGCCGCCCGGCGATTGAGGGCTCTTCATTCGGCTCGATGGCTGCCGTGCGCAGCCCCCATTCCTCGTAGCCCGATTGGCGCCCCGGCACCCGATTTCCTACACTAGCGCCCCCCAAGCCACGGCCTTCCGGCTGTGGTCAGTGGGCGCTTAGCTCAGCTGGTAGAGCGTCGCCTTTACACGGCGAATGTCGGCGGTTCGATCCCGTCAGCGCCCACCAATTCCACTCGATGTCGCCGCGGGACCCGGGTGGGTTACCCCGCCGCCGCCGCCTTCCTCACCGGCAGCTTCCAGTTCGGCCGGATGAAGTGGCACGTGTAGCCGTTGGGATAGTGCTCGAGGTAGTCCTGGTGCTCAGGCTCCGCCTCCCAGAAATCCCCGGCCGGCGCCACTTCGGTGGCCACTTTCCCAGGCCAGAGCCCAGACGCATTTACATCCTCGATGGTGTCTTCGGCCACCCGCTCCTGCTCCTGGCTCGTGTAGAAAATGGCGGAGCGATAGCTGGTGCCCGTGTCGTTCCCCTGGCGGTTGCGCGTGGTCGGGTCGTGAATCTGGAAGAAGAACTCGAGAATGCGCCGAAAGCTGATCTTCGCCGGATCGAAGATGATCTCGATAGCTTCGGCATGCGTGCCGTGATTGCGATAGGTGGCGTTGCGCACGTCACCGCCCGAATAGCCGACGCGCGTTCTCAACACGCCGTCGTAACGGCGAAACAGATCCTGCACGCCCCAGAAACAGCCGCCGGCCAGAACCGCACGTTCCTCGCTCATTGAATGTCCTCCACCTGGTTGAGGTAAGCCCCGTAGCCTTCCGCCTCCATGTGGTCGCGGTGAACGAATCGCAAGGACGCGGAGTTGATGCAGTAACGCAGCCCGCCGCGATCCGCCGGGCCGTCGTCGAACACATGCCCGAGGTGGCTGTCGCCGTTCGCCGAGCGAACTTCTGTGCGGATCATGCCGTGGGCCATGTCTTTCAACTCGTTCACATTGGCGGGTTCGATGGGCTTGGTGAAGCTCGGCCACCCGCAACCCGACTCGTATTTGTCGGCCGACGCAAACAGAGGCTCGCCCGACACGACGTCGACATAGATGCCCGGCTCCTTGTTATTCAGGTATTTTCCGGTGCCTGGGCGCTCCGTGCCGCTCTGCTGGGTGACGCGATACTGCTCGGGTGAGAGCTTCGCAATCTGCTCGGCATTCTTGCTGTACGGGGGCACTTGGGTTCTCCTGCGGCGCGTCCGCACGATTGTACTTCCAAGTGTTCAACTAAGTATCACGCCTGAGTATTACGCCCGGGCCGGGGCTCCGGCTGAAGCGAAACCCACACCGCGTTTCAACCGCTGTGCGCCCGGCTCAGCGAGCGGCGTCTCCTGGAAGACTGCGAGCCCCTTGCTCCAGTCGTAACCGGGGCAGTACACAGGGTCTGCCGTTTCCGCGGGCGTGGATGTTTGAATGGACGAGCGCCACCGCGCGGCCTGTCAGATGCAGCGGCGTGCCTTCGGCACTGGATTGGCCGGTGCCCGCGCGGTCGGTCGGGTCTGCTGCGAGAAGAATAGTGTTGTTGCGGATGATCCAGGGCCCCGGCCCGTCGGCGCGGATGCGTATAGACCAGCCGCTGGTGTTGAGCACGACGTTGTTCTCGAACACGCCGTACGGGCAGCTGACGCTGAGCGCGGCTCTGCAGGCATTGACGAAAACGTTGCATCGGATTCCACTCGCGAAAAGCGACATGCCGCGACAAAAATATTCGCAACCCCTTGTATCGGAACAAAAGCAGGCCCCACCCGAGAGCATCGTGAGACCATGTGAAAAGTTGTATCGGAGTGGGGCCCCGCATGCCGAGGATCGATCTCGCCCGCTGGCAGACCCTGAGCCCGCTGCTCGACCAGGCGCTGGAGCTCGAAGGCCCTGAGCTGTCGGCGTGGCTCGACAAACTGCGCGCGAACCAGGCAGACCTCGCCGTCGAACTGCAAACCCTCCTGGGGGAATTGCGCACGCTCGACGAGCAGGGGTTCCTGAAGGGCGACCCCAGCGGTGCCATGCTCAACGACGTGTCGCTCGAGGGGCAGACCTTGGGCGTCTATACGCTCGAATCCGCGCTCGGCCGCGGCGGCATGGGCACGGTGTGGCTCGCCCGGCGCAGCGATGGTCACTTCGAGGGCAAGGTCGCCGTCAAACTGCTGAACCTCGCGCTGCTCGGGCGTGATGGCGGGCAGGAACGTTTCCGGCGCGAAGGGCGGGTGCTTGGCAAACTCGCACATCCCAACATCGCGCGCATTCTCGATGCGGGTGTCACAGGCACCGGGCAACTCTATCTGGTGCTCGAGTATGTCGAGGGCAGCGACATCGAGCGCTACTGCACCGAGCGCTACTGCACCGAGCGCAACCTGACCATAGAGCCGCGCATCCAGCTGTTTCTGGATGTGCTGGCGGCCGAATCGAGCTGAACCTGCTCGAGAACAAGTTTGCCGCTGCGAAAGCCGACGCGCAGCAGCTGCTGGCCGTTGCGCAGACGGCGCAGGGCGGCATTCCCTGGTCGAACCACACCGGCATCGCCTGGTTCATGTTGGGCCGTGTGCTGGTTAAGCAGGGTGACAGTGCAGGTGCGCGCAGCGCCTTCCAATCAGCGGCAGATCACTTATCCAACACCGTGGACTCGGTCCACCCTGTGCTGATTCAGGCGCGGCAGTTCATCGGCGCAGCCACGCGCGCGGACTAGGACCGGTCGAGGCAGGCCTGGAGCGCCCGCGCAAACCCCTTCGAATTCTGCCCGTGCAACATCTGCAGGTGCCCGCCGTTCGTCCAGTGCACGTCGACCTCGCTTGCGAGCGCGGCCCAGTTCATGTGGGGCCCGCCGAAATAGTGTTCCAGCCGGCGATCGCCCTGTTTGTAGGACAGGGCGCGAAACAGGGTCAGCCGACCCTCGAAACGGCCCGGCGCGTAGCGGCGCGCCGCGGCTCTGTGGGCGAGCGAGTTGCGCCGATGCAATGCGTCCGCGTAGGTGTATCGTTTGAAGAACACCAGTGGCTCGTCGCGCCGGAGCAGTTTTCTCGCAAACTGTTTCTTCCATTCCGCCCAGGGCACTGTGAATACATAGGTCAGACAGGAACCCAGATAACGCAGCCGATTGAAGTGCGGCACGTTGCGCGTCCAGACGTCGCCCAGGAACAGGAACTCTACGCGCTCGCCCACCGCCGCCAGCTGGCACGCCATCTCATAGGCGACGAGGCCGCCAAACGAGGTGCCGCCCAGCCGGTAGGGACCGTGGGGCTGCACCTTGCGGATGTAGCCGAGATACAGGCGAGCCATGGTGGGGATGTCGTCGTGGGGCTGCTGCCCCTCGACCACCCCGTGCGCCTGCACGCCGTAGACCGGCTGTTCGGTGTCCAGGTGCGAGACGAATTCCTGATAGCCCAGCACATTTCCGCCGCCTGGATGAATGCAGAAGAACGGCGTGCGGCTGCCTCTCGGCTGAATGGGCACGAGCGGCGACCAGGGCGCGGGTTCCGCATCGTGCTCCAGGGCCGCAGCGAACCGCGTCACCGTGCAGGCCTCGAACAACACCGCAAGCGGCAGGATCTTGCCGTGATGCTCGCGAACGCGCGCCATGAGGCGAACGGCGATGAGCGAGTCGCCGCCGAGCTCGAAGTAGTCGTCGTCCGCGCCGACGCGATCGATGCCGAGCAACTCGCCCCAGAGAATGGCGAGGCTCGCCTCCAGTGCCGTGCGCGGCGCGGCGAACGTCTGTTCGAGCTGCGGCCTGCCGGCATCGGGAGCGGGAAGCGCCTGCCGGTCGATCTTGCCGTTCGGCGTTTGCGGCATCTCGTCCAGCATCATGAACACCGACGGAATCATGAAGTCCGGAAGCGTTGCCGCGAGCGCGCGGCGTAGCGCACCGACGCCGGGTTTGGGTCCGCGCGGAACGATATAGGCGACGAGATAGGTTTCGGCGCGGCGATCGCTGCGCGCCGTCACCGCCGCGTGCGCGATGCCGTCGATATCGCGCAACGCCATTTCGATTTCGGCGAGCTCGATGCGATTGCCGCGCACCTTCACTTGCAGGTCTTTGCGTCCGCGATGCTCCAGGCAGCCATCCGCGCGCAACACTCCGAGATCGCCGGTGCGAAAGATGCGTGCGAGAGGGTCCGCCTCGTCCGACGAAAAGACGGAGCTATTGAGATCCGGCCGGCGCCAGTAGCCGCGTGCAATGTAACGGCTGCGAATGACGATCTCGCCCACTTTGCCGGGAGCGGCGGGGGCGCCGTCCTCAGTTTCGAGGCGGACATCGACATCGTCGATCGCATACCCCAGCGGCACGCCGGCACCTTCGAGCTTCGTGTGGTGATCCACAAAGAAGTGCCGGGCCACGCCGGTCTCGGTGGAACCGAGTCCACAGTGCAGTACGCACCCACGTGAGAAGTGCTTGCGGTAGAGATCTACGTCCTTCCGATTCGATGCCTCGCCACCGAGTTTGATCAGTCGCAAATCCGGGAAGCCGCTGTTCTCCTCGCGCAATGTGGCCGCGAACTGGCGGAACACGGTGGTTACGGAGCAGTAGATGGTGATTCGCGAATCCTTCAGCCACTGGCCGAGCCGTTCGACGCCCTGGTGCTTCACATGGAACGTGTGAAGCGACGCGCCGTTGAGCAGCGCATTCAATGTGTCGCGAATTCCGCCGTAGACACTGCAGGTGTAAAGAAGTGTCTGCCGGTCATCGGGCGTTATCTGGAATGCGCTGGCGTGCCGCATCGCGTTGTGCAGAACGCTACGTTGATCCTGCATCACGCCTTTAGGGCGGCCGGTGGAACCGGACGTGTAGAGCACATAGGCCAGCGCGTCGGGAGAGACGGAAATTTCGGGGTTCTGGTCCGACGTACCGGGCCAGGGTGAATCGAGATCGAGCACTTCACACGAGTCACCGGCTGCGGACTTTGCCAAGGCGAGGTGGGCGCCTTGAGTGACGAGGCACTTTGCGCCGGCATCCTGGAGCATCTGAGCGATGCGTGCGGGTGGGTTTGCGCGATCGAGCGGAACAAAGCAGGCGCCAATCTTCAGCAGCCCCAGCAGTGCGGTGATGTAGGCCGCGCCGTGATCCAGGAGCAGCGCCACTGGCTCATTCAGCGTCATGTTCCGCGCGAGCAGCGCGTGCGCCTGCCGGTTCGCGAGCGCGTTCAGCTCCGCGTAGGTGAGTTGTGTGCGGCTGGTCTTAAGGGCGAGCCTGTCACCGTGCTGTGCCACCTGCTTCTCGAAGCGGCACGCGATCGACTGCTCCACGTCAAAGGGGGCCGCGAGGGGCGTTTTCTGGCTCGGCCCGGTCGCAAAGTTGTCTGCGGTCGAGCCCACGGGGTTGACTGGGCGCTCGGTCACGTACGTCCCTCGATCGCGGCGATCTTCTTCTTGTACTGCGCAGGATACAGTATCGGCGAATTCGGGTTCGAGGCAAAGGGGGTGCGAGTTTATGTCGCACTGAGGCAGACGCTCGGAGAGAGCTCAGTGAGGTTTCTGGCAAAGACGCTGGAGTTGGGGCGTACAGGAGCCGCACACCGTGCCGCAGCCGAGACGTTTCTTCAGTTCCGGCAGATTCGCACCGCCGGCAACCAATGCTCGGATGCTGGATTCCCTGATCTGCATGCAGGTGCACACCATCGCGTCCTGCTGGGCGGTTGAGCGGCCCGGTTCATTCGTAAAGACCCGGGAGCGCGAGCCCAGCCAGGGCGAGCCTGAAAGCGCTACATCCAGCAGCGGGTCGTTCATCACTCGTTGCTCACTGCCAACGAGCAGCAGCCCACTGATGTGATTGGATGTGCTGGCCTGACTCCAGGACACACGTTTGAGCAGACCGCGTCGCGCGTCGCTGTACTCGAGCACCTCGGGTCCGGATTCAATATCTAGTGCCGCCGCGAGTCGTTCCAGCCAGCCTGGAGGTGCAGATTCGTTGGCTGCCCGGATGACTACCCACGCTTCTTCTGAGTTCGGGCTCACGGTGCGCGATGTGCCGGCGCCGTTATGAGGCTTGGCTTGGGCGTCTGCCTGGAGGCTCACCGCAGCGAACGCGCATTCGCGCAGTAGCGGTTGTATCGCTGCATGCAATTTTAGCGCATCGCCGCGGCGCGCAGCCGTTACGTACCAACCCAGAGTCAACGCTTCAACACGAACTGCGGCATGTTTGAGTTCCGGCTGAAACGAATGTGGATCGACCGCCGACACGGTGACTTCGTTGACGCCACCGCTCGCAAGGAACTGGCCGTTCCAGTGCATGGCTGCGAACACGGTGCCCGAGGAGACTTCGTCGGACAGCGCCAGCTGCAGGTTCAATGTTCCGCGTTTGCTCGACAGGCGAACGAGGTCGCCGGCTTTGAGTCCACGCCGCGAGGCGTCTTCGGGATTCAGGGTCAACGTTGGCGCCGGTGCGTGGGCGAACGAGCGGGGCGCACGGCCGGTGCGGCTCATTCCATGCCACTGATCGCGCAACCGCCCGGTGATGAGTCTCAGAGGAAACCGCGATGAGATTGCATCCGCAACGGGCTTATACGCTGTGGCATGAAAGCGCGCACGGCCCGAGGCCGTAGCGAAAATTCCGTCCGTGTAGCGGCGCGCGTCGCCTTGCTCGCTTCCCGCGGGAAACGGCCATTGCTGAGGCCCTTGCGCATCCAGCAGCGAATGGCTCAAACCTCCCATGTCGAGATCGCGCCCCACAGTGAGCTCGCAATGCTGCCCGAACACGTCGGCCGTGTTCTGGAAGGCGAAGAGGCTTGGCGCTCCCGGAGAGGCGAGCCGCGCTTCCATTCGCTTCGCGACTTCATTGGCGATCCACCAGTCGGGCCGCGCATCGCCGGGCGCATCGATCGCGGCTCGCACTCGGGTGATGCGCCGCTCGGAGTTCGTGACAGTGCCTTCTTTCTCGCCCCAGCTCGACGCCGGTAGCAGCACATCTGCGTACGGCACCGTGTCCGTACCCAGAAAGCAGTCCTGAACGATGACCAGCTCCGCATTCACCAGCGCCTGCCGCACGAGCTCGATGTCCGGCATCGAGTGCACCGGGTTGGTACAGACGATCCAGACCGCTTTCACTTTTCCGGCGCGCAGCGCCTCGAACATTCCGACAGCCGCAAGGCCGGGCCGCGCAGAGAGCGCGCCGGCGGACAATCCCCAGAGCCGCTCCAGCTCGGCGCGATCCGCGTGATTCTCGATGTCGCGATGGGCCGCAAGCGTTGTCGCCATGCCACCCACTTCACGGCCGCCCATGGCATTCGGCTGGCCGGTCAGCGAGAACGGCCCCGCGCCTGCGCGGCCGAGCTGCCCCGTGGCCAGGTGAAGATTGATGAGTGCGAGATTCTTGTCGGTGCCATGACTCGACTGGTTGAGGCCCATGCAATACAGCGACAGCGCCGCGGGGCTGCGCCCGAACCATTCCGCCGCACGGATCAGATCCGCCACCGGGATGCCGCACAGGTCTGCGGCGGCCTTGGGTGTGTAATCGCGCAAGAGCGACTTCAGGCTCTGGAAATCTTCGGTGTGGGCTGCGATGTAGTCCGTGTCGATGAGCCCTTCCCACATCAGGTGATGCAACATCCCGTTGAACAGCGCGACGTCGGTGCCGGGCTGAATCGCGAGATGCAGATCCGCCATCGCTGCGGTGTCGGTACGGCGAGGGTCGACGACGATCCACTTGATGTCAGGGTCCTTGTCGCGTGCTGCTTGCAGGCGCTGGAAGAGCACCGGATGCGCGTATGCCATGTTGCTGCCGGCGAGCAGCACCGTCTTCGCAGCTTCCAGGTCGGCGTAACACGTCGGCGGGCCATCCGCACCGAACGCCATTTTGTACCCGGTGACCGCGCTCGACATGCACAGGCGCGAATTCGTATCTACGTTGTTGGTGCCGATCAGGCCTTTCGCCAGCTTGTTGAAGACGTAATAGTCTTCCGTGAGCAGCTGGCCAGAAAGATAGAACGCCACGGCGTCCGGGCCGTGCTCACGGACGATGTTAGTGAGTTTGTCTGCGACAACATCCAGCGCAACGTCCCAGCTCACGGGCTGCCGTGGGCCGCCTGCATGCTCTCGAGTGCGCAGGAAGCGTAGTTCGGGCTGGAGCGCGCGACCGACCGTGCTGTGCGTAGTCTCGGGCAGCGCGCGGCCTTTCGTGCAGAGACCGCCGAAATTGGCTGGATGATCCGGATCGCCCTGTATGCCAACAATGCGACGAGTGCCTGCGTCCGTGTGTTCCGTCTCGATGAGAACACCGCAGCCGACTCCGCAATAGCAGCAAGCCGATCTCGTCAGCATCGGGACTCAGGCGCCAGCCATACTTCGCCGTTCTCCACCCGAACGGGAAAGCGCTTGGCGCAGCCCTGGTCAGGCGCACAGGCCATGCCGTCCGCCAGGTTGATGTTCCAACTGTGCAGCGGGCAGGTGACCGTGTTGCCGGCCACGATTCCCTGCGAGAGCGGGCCGCCTTTGTGCGGGCAGCGATCCAGCAGCGCAAACACTGCGTCGTCAGCGGTTCTGAACAAAGCGATGTTGTCGGCGCCTTTTATCATCAGGACGCGCGCGCCCAGCACCGGAATGTCTTCGAGGCGACACACGGAGAGCCACTGGCCGGCTTCGGTCATAGAACGGCCTCGCTCGCGAGCAGTCTCAGAGGCTGATACTCGGCCTTCCGCTCGCCGGCAACGCGAGCTGCCCACGGGTCGTTCAACCCTTCCAGCGAGAACAACAAGCGTTCGTGCAGTCGTTTGCGATTCGCCGCGTCGTCGACGATTTGCATCTTCAGGTAAGGCAGGCCAACGCGCGCGATGTAGTGAACCGTGCGGTCGAGGTAATACGCCTCTTCGCGATAGAGTTGCAGGAAGGCGCCGGTGTATTCCTTCACCTCATCGGAAGTCTTCACCTTGGCGAAGAACTGGGCCACCTCGGTTTTGATGCCGCCGTTGCCGCCGATGTGGATTTCCCAGCCGGACTCCACCGCGATGATCCCCACATCCTTGATGCCGGACTCCGCGCAGTTGCGCGGGCAACCGGACACGGCGAGTTTCACCTTGTGCGGGCTCCACATGTTCGCAAGCATAGTTTCCAGGTCTATGCCCATCTGCGTGCTGTTCTGTGTTCCGAAGCGGCAGAACTCACTGCCGACACAGGTTTTCACGGTGCGAATGGACTTGCCGTAGGCATGGCCCGAGCGCATGCCCAGATCCTTCCACACATTCACGAGGTCGTCCTTGCGCACGCCGAGCAGGTCGATGCGCTGGCCGCCCGTGACCTTCACCATGGGGATGGAGTATTTGTCCGCCACGTCGGCGATCCGCCGCAGCTCGGAAGAATTCGTCACTCCGCCTTTCATCTGCGGCACTACAGAGAACGTGCCGTCTTTCTGAATGTTCGCGTGCGCGCGCTCGTTGATGAAGCGGCTCTGCGGATCGTCGGTCGCCTCGCGTGGCCAGGTTGCAAGCAGGTAGTAGTTGATCGCCGGCCGGCAGGTGGCGCAGCCGTTCGGCGTGTGCCATTCGAGGAAGTCGTACACCTGGCGATGAGTCAGCAGGCGCTGCTCCCGGATGGCCGCGCGTACTTCGCCGTGCCCGTGCGTCGTGCATCCACAGACGGACCTGGTCCTGGAGGCTTGCTTGAAACTCGTGCCCAGCGTGCTCATCAGGATCTGCTCGACCAGCGGCGTGCACGCGCCGCACGAGCTGGATGCCTTGGTGTGCTTGCGCACTTCATCCAGAGTGGAGAGCCCCTGCGTAGAAATGGCTTTCACGATGGTGCCCTTGCACACGCCGTTGCAGCCGCAGACCTCGTCCTTGTCCGCCATGCCGGCGGCGCGGTTCACGGCAGGCGTCCCGCCTCCGCCCTGCACGGGCTCACCGAACATGAGCTGGTCGCGCATCTCGTCGATGTTGGTTCCGCCTTTCAGCAGCTTGAAGTACCAGCTGCTGTCCACCGTGTCGCCGTAAAGGCAGGCACCGATGAGCTTCTGATCCTTGATCACCAGCTTCTTGTAGACGCCGCCCGCAGGATCGGACAATACGATTTCCTCGGTTCCGATTCCGCCCATGAAGTTGCCGGCGGAAAAGAGATCGATGCCGGTGACCTTCAGCTTGGTGGAGGAGACGGAGCCGCTGTAGATGCCAATGCCGAAATGCGCGAGATGGTTGGCGCAGATCTTGGCCTGCTCGAACAGCGGCGCGACCAGGCCGTAGGCAATGCCGCGGTGACTCGCGCATTCGCCCACTGCGTACACTCGCGGGTCGAAGGTCTGGAGCGCATCGTTGACGACGATGCCGCGCTGGCAATGCAGGCCGGCTTCTTCGGCGAGCCGCGTGTTGGGGCGAATGCCCGCCGCCATCACTACCAGGTCGGTGGGCTGCTCGGTGCCATCGGAGAACTTCACGCCATTGACATGGCCGCTCTCGTCGCCGAGTATCGCCAGTGTGGAGGTGTTCAGGCGAAACTGCAGTCCGCGATCCACCAGCGATTTCTGCAGAAGCTGAGCTGCAACCGGGTCCAGCTGTCGTTCCAGCAGCCAACCGGCCAGGTGAACCACCGTGACGTCCATGCCCCGCTGCTTCAGGCCGTTCGCGGCTTCGAGGCCGAGCAAGCCACCGCCAATCACCACCGCGCTACGTTTCACCTTCGCGGTGTCGATCATCGTCTGGGTATCCTGGATGTCCCTGTAGCCGATGACACCTTTGAGGTCGTTGCCGGGAATCGGCAGGATGAACGGCAGCGAGCCCGTGGCCAGCAGAAGTCGGTCGTACTGAGCTTCGGTGCCGTCATCCGCGATGACGCGGCGACGGATGCGGTCTATCTTCGTCACCTTCTTGCCGAGGTGCAGGGTGATGCCGGCTTCGGCATACCACTCGAGCGGGTTCAGCACGATGTCGCGGAATTCCTGTTCGCCCGCGAGCACGGGCGACAGCAGAATCCGGTTGTAGTTCGGGTGAGGCTCCGCGCCGAACACCGAGATGTCGTACATGTCGGGCACGAGCTTCACGAGCTCCTCTAGAGTGCGAATGCCAGCCATGCCATTGCCAACGACCACCAGCCTGGGTTTTTTCATCAGTGAGCTCCGTTCAAACCCGGGCGACGTTGCCGACGGAAAGTTGTTCGCGCCAGTGCTGCTTGATGCCCGAGAGGCTGAGCCACGCAAGCCCCGCAACGATGGCGAACAACCAGAGGCCCGCGGAGTAGCTGCCGGTATGCTGTTTGACGATGCCGAGACCGGCCGCGAGCAGGAAGCCGCCGATGCCGCCGGCCATGCCGATCAGTCCCGTCATCAGGCCGATCTCCGAACCGAATCGCTGCGGCACGAGCTGGAATACCGCGCCGTTTCCGGCACCTAGACACAGCATGGTGAGCACGAAAAGTGTGACCGTCGCGAATGAGCCGCCAATGCCCGATGCGACGCCGGCGACCAGTGCCGCTGTCAGCATGTACACCGCCAGCAGCGCGCGAGTGCCGCCGATGCGATCTGCAATGATGCCGCCAACGGGACGCATGGCGGAGCCGGCGAACACGCACGCCGCCGTGGCCCAGCCGGCAGTCTTCGGGTCGAATGCAAACTGATCGTGGAAGTAGCCGGGCAGGGCGCTCGCGAAGCCCGAGAAGCCGCCGAACGTGATCGAGTAGAACAGCATGAACCACCACGAATCGCGGTTGGCGACGAGCACCTGCATGTAGTCGCGGAGCCCTTTGCGCTGAACGCGAACCGGCGCATCTTTTGCCAGCGCTACGAATGCGATCAGCACGATGACCAGAGGGAGCGCTGCGAGTGCAAGCACGTTCCCCCAGCCGAACGCCAGCGCGAGCATCGGTGCGAACAAGGCGGCGAAGACGGTGCCGGAGTTGCCCGCTCCCGCGATGCCCAGCGCCGTGCCCTGATGTTCCGGCGGATACCAGCGAGAGGCGAGCGGCAGGGCAATCGAGAACGATGCGCCAGCGACGCCGAGGAACAAGCCAAGCAGCAGCACCTGCAAGAAGCTGTGTACGCCGATCTGCCATGCGGCGAGCAGGGCTGCGATGACGGTGATCTGCGCCAGCACACCAGCGCGTTTTGCGCCGATTCGGTCGGCCAGCGTGCCCATGAAGAGGCGCAGGACGGCGCCGCAGAGAATGGGCGTCGCCACCATGAACGCGCGCTGCTGGGTATCCAGGTGCAGATCCTGCGCGATCTGCACCTGCATCGGGCCCAGCAGGTACCAGACCATGAAGCTCAGGTCGAAATACAGGAACGCACAGAACAGCGTGGGCGTGTGGCCGGCTTGCCAGAAGGAGCGTTTCATGCGGTCATTTCTCCTGAGCAAAAAAAACGGCGTCTCCCAGTTCGCACTGGAGAGACGCCGTTGTCTCGGTGGGAGGCGGTCGCCAAGGGGCCGCCTCCCGGAAGTTGTGTCTGCGAAGGGCGCTTCGTTGCGCCTTCGGGGAGAGAGTAAGCAACAGGTATGCCAACGCTCCGCCGGCCACGAATTCATCGGGTTAGCCTTGCAGGATCAGTGGCTTGCGATGGCAGCCCGCGTATGCTTGCCCTAGCAGGGGCGTGCGTTCGGAGGCCGGATGCACGAAGGCAGTTCGCTTTCTCGTGGGTCTGCACCTCGAGCGCGCACTGCCCCACTGACCCTTTATCCTCCCCAGCGCCCGGCGATTGAGAGTCTCAATCCGGAACACGAATTGCTAAACCATCACCGCAAGCGCAGGCCAAACTCCAAATGTCGACACGACCGAACCCTCATCGCTGGCCTCTGCGCCTCTGGCTGGTCCGGCACGGCGAAAGCTCCGGCAACATCGCGCACCAGTTGGCCCACGCCGCCGGCGACACTCATATCGAAATCGCCACCCGGGATGTCGATGTGCCGTTGAGTGACGCAGGCGTCAGGCAATCCCGCGCGCTCGGGCGATGGTTCGCGGAGCAGGATGAGCCGACGCGCCCCGAGGTTGTGCTCACTTCTCCTTACTTACGCGCGCGCCGAACTGCAGATCTGATCCGGGAATGCGGCGGCCTTGTCGGGCATGCGGCGCCCGCCGTGGCGGATGAGCGTCTGCGCGAGCGTGAGTTCGGCATTCTCGATCGACTCACGCGAGCGGGCATCGAGCAGCTGCATCCGCAGCAGGCTGAGTTTCGCACCAAGATCGGCAAGTTCTATCACCGGCCGCCGGGCGGGGAGAGCTGGTGCGATGTAATCCTGCGGCTACGTAGCGCGCTCGATACATTGAGCCTTCACTATGCTACGCGTCGCGTGCTGATCGTGACGCATGAAGTGGTGGTCTACTGCTTTCGCTATCTTCTCGAGGAACTCGACGAGGCGAAGATCATGGCGATAGATCAGCAAGGCGATGTAGTGAATTGCGGAGTGACGGAATACTCCTACGAGCCCAAGCACGGCTCGCTGGGCGGCGGGCTGGTCCTGCAACGCTATAACTTCAGCGCGCCCCTCGAGCGCGATGGCGCGCCCGTTACATCCGCTCGCGATCAAAGTACGGCTGCGCGATAAATACCGGGGCGTTCTGCTTTGTATTTCTTTCGGTTAAGCTGCGGCGAGGTCCACAGCGAGCGGAGAACCATGGCGCGACGATTTGCAGCGGGTCGCGCGGGCATCGCGGTTCTCGCGATTGTCGTGCTGGCTCTCATGGGCTGGATCACGCACTCGCAGGTCAACACGCTCAGCGACACGGCCGAGTGGGTTTCCCATACGGAGCGGGTGCGGTTTTCCCTGGAGCACACCCTTTCGGTTCTCAAGGACGCGCAAACCGGCATGCGCGGCTACGTGTTCCTGCACGACGAAGCTTCGCTCGACCCCTATCGCGAAGCGCTTCCCGCGCTCGAGCGGTCCCAGCAGAACCTGTCATCGCTGGTCCGCGACAATCCGAAGCAGGCGCAAGCCGCCGTCGACCTGAGCCGCCTGTCTCAACACGTCGTTGATCAAATGCGCGACATGCTGGCGGTTGCCCGAGAGGGGACGCCCGATCCGCAATGGTTGCGCGAGGCCACCGGTGAGTTGCGGGCGCGCATGGGCGCGGTGCGCACACAGGTGGCCCAGATGCAGGGTGTCGAAAGCGCGCTGCTCGCCGAACGGCTGCAAATAGCGGCGCGTGCGCGAGTCACCGCGGAGTGGGCTACGGCGTTGCTTGCGCTTCTGGGCATGGCGCTCGTCGTGCTCGCGGTGGTCGTGAACCATCGGGGAGGGGCCCGTTTACGCCGTAGTGAGCAGTGGCTCAGCACCACGTTGAGCAGCATCGGCGACGGCGTCATCGCAACGGATTCGCAGGGCAATCTCAGATTCCTCAACTCAGTAGCCGAATCCCTCACCGGCTGGCCGATGAACGAGGCGCAGGGCCTGCCGCTCGATAGCGTGTTTCGCATCGTGAATGAGGACACGGGCGCCGTCGTGGAGAGCCCGGTCAAACAGGTGCTGCGAAGCGGTCTGGTTGTCGGCCTGGCGAATCACACTCTGCTCATCCGTCGCGATGGCGTGAGCACACCCATTGTGGACAGCGGCGCACCCATCAAGGATGAACAAAACAAGATTCACGGCGTGGTGCTCGTCTTCCGCGACGACACGCAGCCGCGCGCGGCCGAGGCAGCCTTACGCGCCCACGTTGCGGAGCGCGAGGGGGCATTGCGCACGCTGGAGCAAACCGAGCAGCGTTTGCGACTGGCAACAGAGGGCGCCGAGCTCGGCACGTGGGACCTGGATCTGCTGACGGACCGCGTCGTCTGGAATTCCCAGATGTACCGCATCATGGGGATCGACCCCGCCACGGAGCTGACTCGTGAGGCGCGGCGTTCGCGCGCCGTGCAAGAAGACATGCCGCTGCTGGACCAGGCGCTCGAAACCGCCCGGCGCGAGCGCACTGGCTTCCAGTTCGAGTATCGGATCAGCCGGGTGCCGGATGCGAGCCTGCGCTGGGTCAGCGTGCGTGGCCGATACTTCTACGATGACCAGGGCAAGGCCGTGCGCATTGTCGGGGTCTCGCAGGATGTGACCGAGCGGCGGCAACTCGAAGATCGTGTTCGCCAGACGCAGAAACTCGATGCGCTGGGCACGCTCGCCGGCGGTATCGCGCATGACTTCAACAATATCCTCGCCATGATGCGCGGCAGCCTGCTCGTCGCGGAAGCGGAGATTCCGCCCGGTCATTCGGCGGCGCCTGCCCTGGCCGAGATCATTCGCTCGTGGTCGCGCGCTCGCGACCTGGTTCGGCAGATTCTCACTTTCGGGCGGCAGCAGGAGCAGGATCGAAAGCTGATAGCGCTGGACGCCGTGGTCGGCGACGCACTGAAACTGCTGCGCTCCACGCTCTCTGCCGCCATCGACATTCAGTTCCGTCCGGCGCAGAGCCTGCCCACCGTGATGGCGGATGCCAGCCAGATCCACCAGATCGTTATGAATCTCGGCATCAACGCCTCACAGGCCATCGGTCGCGAGCAGGGGCTCATTTCCGTGGATCTGGACGTGCTGCCAATTGATGCGCCCACCGCGCTCAGCACGGCAGAGCTCGCTCCCGGAAAATACGTGCGCCTGCGCTTTGGCGACAACGGCGTGGGAATGCCAGCAGATGTACAGGCGAAAATCTTCGAGCCGTTCTTCACTACCAAAGCGATTGGTGTGGGCACTGGGCTCGGGCTCTCCGTGGTCCGCGGCGTGATGAAGAATCACGATGGCGCCATTACGGTGTATAGCGAGCCGGGCAAGGGCACGCAGTTCAATCTGTATTTTCCGGCGATCTATGGTGTGGCGGAGCCGGTTTCCGAAAGCGTGGCGCCGGCGCGCGGCGGCGGGCAGCGGATTCTTTATCTGGATGATGAGCCTTCCCTCGTGGAGCTGGGCAAGGTGCTGCTGACGCGCCTGGGCTACACGGTGGCAGGCTTCACCGATGCCAGGGCCGCGCTCGAAGCTTTCAATGCCGCGCCGGATGCGTTCGACCTGGTGTTGACGGACCTTTCGATGCCAGGCACCAGCGGCCTCGAGGTGGCGGCGGAAATGCTCGCGCGGCGGCCGGACCTGCCGGTGTTACTGGCGAGCGGTTACATCCGCGGCGAAGATGCGGAAGAGGCGCGACGCATTGGCATTTGCGAAACTGTGTGGAAGCCGTTCACGCCCAATGAAATCGGCAATGTTATCTCGAGGGTGCTTGCAGGTACTTCAAAATGAAAAAGCTGGGCAGAATCCTGATTGGCCTCGTGGTGCTTGCGGTGCTGATATTCATCGGGTGGGTCTGGAGCCGGCCCGATCGCGGCACCACCGGTGAAGTCAGCACCCGGTTTCGCTGGATCGGCCCTAACGACAAGATCGTGGTCGACGGGTTCGATGACCCCGAAGTAAAAGGGGTCGCCTGCCACATCAGTCGCGCGGCCACGGGCGGTGTGAAGGGAGAGCTGGGTTTAGCGGAAGACACGAGCGATGCCAGCATCGCCTGTCGACAGGTAGGCCCGATTCAGATTATCCGCGAACTGAAAGACGGCGAAAGCGTGTTCGACGAACGGCGCAGCCTCGTGTTCAAGCGCCTGCACGTGGTGCGTTTCTTCGATAAGCAGAGAAACGTGCTGGTGTATGTGTCGTATAGCGACCGCGTGATTCAGGGCAGCCCCAAGAATGCGATCAGCACGGTGCCGATCATGGGATGGGTGGCGCCTCCGCCGGCGCCCTGATACACAAATTTCTTCGTACTCGCCCTGAGCCACAAATCCCGCCCAGCCGCCCGGCGATTGAGGGCTCTTAGCGTCTGCGGCCCGAAGAGCCTTCAATCGCCGGGCGGCTGGGAGATCACTTCTGTTCGTATTGCCGAGCGATCAATCCTATAGCCGAATTTGCCGGTATAGCCGAGCGCTAGCTCAACCTGACATCCGCCACCTTCCCCTTGTATTCCTTCTTGGGGTCACGCCCCATCAGCACCTTCACACCCGCCAGCAAACTATTGGCATTCAGCCAAATCTGCGCATGCTCCGCGTCGAGCCGAATCAGCTGCAGCTTGGGGTCGTCCTTGCCGCCCTCGAACCACGCAGCAACAAACTTATTCCACAGCCGGTCAAGGGTGGCGCGGTTGTTGTCGAGCGTCAGTTCGCCATGGATGTCCGCGAACAGGTCATGCCCCTTCGCCACGAACTGAGCCACGGCGCGATGGTCCTGCCCCATTGCTTTGACGAGGTGCGTCTCTTTGGACGTGAAAAACCAGATGGGCCCGCCGTCCGGCCGGTCCGGGTCGAGCTGAGCCGTCATCGGCTGACTGTGCGCGTCTTCGACACCCACCAGCCCGAGCATCACCGTCATATCGGACTTCAGGGCCTTCCAGAACTTCGCTTCGATCTCGGCTTCGTTGGACATGTACAAGCTCCTTGGTTTGTACTGTCGAACGGCGGGTGCGCGGCATTGTTCCGACAGTGACTCAGAGCGAGTACCAGGTGGCCTTCCCCTTGCCATGTTGTTGAATGCGTTTCGAAGCAACCAGCTCGCGGAGGCGTAGCTTCAAGGTGTTTTGGTTTGCCCCCGTGATCTGCGTCAGCTGGGCGATGGTGAGCCGGTCGTGGCCGGCGAACACTTCCAGCACCGTCACAGCCAACGTAGGCAGAGATGCGTCGGCTGATGGTTTGAGCCGTGCTACCTTGCCGGCGAGGTTGCTCTTCTGCTTCTTGAGGCAGCGAAGAAAGAAGCCGATCCACGGTTCCCAATCCGTCACTTCGCGTTTGAGCGTGGTTTGCGTACGGCGCAGGGCCTTGTAATACAACTCCTTGTTTTCCTCGACGACATGCTCGAGGGATGCGTAAGGTACATACGCATAGCCGGCATGTAGCAGCATCAACGTGGTGAGGACGCGCGAGAGTCTTCCATTTCCCTCCTGGAAAGGATGGATGGCGAGGAACTGCACGATGAATACCGCAACAATCAGCAGAGGATGCAATGCATTCTCACGGATCGCTTTGGTGGCCCAGCCGACGAGCTCTTCCATTTCCCGTGGGGTATCGAACGGTGAGGTAGTCTGGAACACGACGCCGATTTCGAAGGGAACACTCCAACGGCGAGCGCGGCCTAC
>JBDTUL010000030.1:0-21388 GCA_040007735.1 Gammaproteobacteria bacterium
GTTGTATCAGACGTTCAAACACTTAGGATTGAAGCCCGTTAAGCTGGTGGTGTACTCACCAACCTCGAACGTTGGGAATCCGGGTGCGCTTCTGCCCTATATAGCCATCAGCAGTGTGTTCTTCAACACGCGCGCGGAGGCGGAGAAATTCTCAAGATTGTTTGGGGTTGAAGAGGCCGCGCGCCTTCTGTCAGCGGATTTCCCCAACTACACCCCCGGCCCGCCGGATGTGATGATGGCTGAAGTGACGGAATTTCTGGACGCAGATGCCGTGATAGCGAAGCACTCGCCGGGCATTTAGCCGGCCGGCCTGGCGACTCCTACCGGCAAGTCCTCCGCAAGCTCAACGTCTTAAAACGCACTCAACCCAGTCAGCTGCCGCCCTATCGTCAACTGATGAATCGTCTCCGTCCCCTCATACGTAATCACACTCTCGAGGTTGAGCATGTGCCGAATCGGCACAAACTCTGCACTGATGCCCGCCCCACCGAGCATGTCGCGCGCATCGCGAGCGATGTCGAGCGCCATCCGGCAGTTGTTCCACTTAGCCAGCGACACATGCGCAGGCGTCATGCGCCCCTGATCCTTCAAATGCGCCAGCTGCAACGCCAATAGCTGCGCCGTCGTAATCTTGCGCGCCATCTCCGCAAGTCGAATCTGAATAGCCTGATTCGCCGCCAGCGGCCGCCCAAACAGAATGCGCGTCGAGGTGTACTCGAGCAGCTGGGACAGGCACGCCTGAGCCGCGCCGATAACACCCCACGCGATGCCAAAACGCGCCTGCGTCAGGCAGGACAGCGGCGCCTTCAAACCTGATGTACTCCCGGGAAGCATGTTCTCGTTCGGAACGACCACGTCCTCCAGGAACAGCGAGCCCGTCACCGACGCACGCAGGCTGAACTTGCGCTCGATCTCCGGTGCGGTGAACCCCTTAGTGCCCTTCTCCACCAGGAACCCGCGAATGCCCTCTTCCGTGCGCGCCCAGAGAATGCACACGTCCGCGATCGGCGCGTTCGTGATCCACATCTTCGCGCCGTTGATCACCCAGTCATCGCCACGCCGCTTGGCGTGCGTCTTCATGTTGGCCGGATCCGAGCCACCGTGCGGCTCGGTGAGGCCGAAGCACCCGATGACTTCGCCTCGCGCCATGCGCGGCAGAAACTTCTCTTTCTGCGCTTCGCTGCCGAAGGCGTAGATGGGATACATGCACAGCGACGACTGCACGGACACGAAGCTGCGCAAGCCGGAATCACCCCGCTCCAGCTCCTGGCAGATAAGGCCGTACGACGTGGCATTCATACCCGCGCAGCCATAGCCGGTGATGCTCGAACCGAGCACACCCAGCTCCGCGAGCTCGCCAACGAGTTCGTGCGGAAACGTGTGGTCCTCGAAATGCTTGCCGATGATCGGCAGCACGCGCTCATCCACCAGCCGTGCCACGGAGTCGCGCACCATGCGCTCGTCTTCGGACAGCTCTGCGCTCACATCGAACAGGTCTAAGGGGTCGCTCACGGATTCATCCTAAGAAGTAGTTTCACCGATTCATCCTGCACGCTCGCCTGGCCCGGCGAGCGGCGCACACACGAGCCGGACGTCGCCATGACCATTCAGCCGGCAGCCCGATGGCGGTGCGAATTCGATTCGCAACCGGTGCATCTGCTACGAAATCGCAGCCAGCTCGCGGGCCAGCGTCTTGCCTTCTTCATCGGCCAGCGCCGCCACCTGGAGGCGGGCAAATACGGCCGGCCCATCAGGGCGGGCTGCGAGCGCATCCAGCCGCCCGACCAGCGCCTGGAAGTTGCGCCAGCCGCGCTCGTGCGTTTCGCCGTAGCCCTTCACCAGCCGCTGCGCGCGCGCCAGCTCAACGGCCAGCGCGTAGTGATCGCCCGCCAGTTTAGCGATGCGCCCGAGCCATTGCTCGATGCGCTCATTCTCTTCCTGGTAGCGCAGCGTTCCACGCCGCCAGCGCTTCAGGCCGCCCAGCGTGTGCAGCAGCAGGAAGCCGCTGATGGTGCCCGTGCGTATCTGTTTGCCGCCGGTCCAGCGGGTGAACAGGCTGCAGAGGCGCGGCGAGCTCAGCAGCCAGCGCCCGAGACCGGCAGGCATGGAGCCGGCCACCTCAGCCACGCGGGGCTTCATGAATTCGGTGATGCCGACCAGTTGATCGGGCGCCGCGCGCACCTCATCACGCACCCGCGTGAAACGCGTAGCGCGCGTCTTGAGGTCCGCCACACGAATCGTGTCTTCAAAAGTCATCCACAACGCGAGGCTCCGGGCGGTCGCTTCAGTGAGCGTCCAGGCGCCTGCGGCGCCACCCTGCTGGTCGAGCGCAGCGATGCGCTCCACCCGTTTCAAATACAGGTCTGCATAAGCGGGATCCTGATAATCGATCGCGCGCTTGGTGCCTTCGAACACTACCGTCTGCACGGCCGGCGCGAATTTACGCACGCGATCCAGCAGCGGCTGCAGCTCCGGTGTGCGCGCCTTCGCAGGCAGTTCGGCCGCAGTGGCGCCCTGCCCTTTCTTGCGAGGCGGAGCGATGACACCGGTCTCGGCCCGAAGCCGCGAGTCCTCAAACGCGGCGAGGTTCGTCTTGACCGAGATGCCGCTGTTCTTGATAACAGACTCGAACGTCTCCCGCCGAAACGGAAACACGCCACTTCCGCAGATGGCGCCGAGCATCACCGAACTGATGACGCTGTGGTGCTGTTCCGCCACCGCCTCCATATCGAACATGATCAGCCGCTTTGCCTGGCTCTGCGCCAGCTCCGCAAGTTGATTCGCATCCACCGCGCCGTCACCCATGGCGCTTTTCTCAGCGATGGTGAACGAGCGATGCGAGGACGCGATGAGCGTGGTTCTCGTCGGTGTAACCAGCCCGCGCTGAATCACCCGGCCTGCTTCGGCAAGCTCGGAGGCCACCACGCAATCCACATCCCCGGACACCGGCATCAGCGCCATGATGGGGTCGCGCCCGGCCTGATCCGACAGCGCCTTCGGGAAGAATTCCAGATAGTAGATGGTGGCGCCCGTTCGCTGGGCCACGCCCGGCACCGACGTGGATTGCGCGAGAAACCCTTCCGCTTCGGCGATCTGGATCATCCAGGTGGCGAGCACGCCGCCGCCCTGGCCGCCCAGCGCCGCAACGGTAAGTTTGATGGGGCGCGCGGACCCGGCGGATGGGTTCATGTCGGCAGGCACTCGCTCAGAACGCGTAGCGCAATCGCTTGCGCTCGCTCCGCCGCTGGAACGCGTTGATGACGGCCGCGCGGATGCCGCTCAGGAAACGATCCCAGCCGGACGGGTTGTACACCAGCTCCGCGCGATAGAACGAAGGGCACAGCACTGCTGCGTGCGCCACTTCGCCACACACGCCACACCCGACACAACTGTTGTCCACATGCGCCACCGGGTCGGTGCGCAAGGGATCGGGATTCTCTTTCACCGACAGCGAAGGGCAACCGGAAAGCCGAATGCAGGAGTGGTCGCCGGTGCAGGTGTCCGGGTCGATGCCGAAACGCTCGCGCACGACGCGCTTCCCGTCCTTGATGGCCTTGCGCATGATCGGCTTCACCCGCCGCTGGCGGTTGAGCGAACACTCGCCTTCGGCGACGATGACCTTCGGGCCGCGATAGTCGGTGGACAGCGCCTCGCGCATCACTTTCAACGTTTCCTGCATGTTGTAGGTGTGCACGCGCTTCACCCACTTCACGCCGACGCCTCTCACGGCGTCGATGATGTTGTTGTTCCCCGCGCGATGCTCGTTTGCCGCGCGTGAGGAAGGAATGTCCTGCCCGCCGGTGGCCGCCGAATAGCCGTTGTCCACGATAACCGTGACGTCGTCATGCTTGTTGAACACGGCGTTGCCGATGCCACTGGTGAGACCGTTGTGCCAGAAGCCGCCATCGCCCATCACCGAGACGGCGCGTTTGCCGCCGTCCGTGCCCAGCGCAGACGCCGCGGCCGAACCCAGCCCATACCCCATGATGCTGTTGCCCATGTTGAAGGGCGGCAGCGTCGCAAAGGAATGGCAGCCGATGTCGGCACTGACATGCAGCTGCCCGACTTCGCGTTGAAGCAGTTTCATCGCGGAAAAGAACGGCCGCTCAGGGCAGCCGGTACACAAACCTGAGGGACGCGCGGGAACCAGCGCGGCAAGGCGCGCAGCCGGAATGAGCGGCCGCTCAGTGAACCCAGCGGGTGTCACCGAATTCGCGAGACCGACGTCGCCTCGAGCCGCCACGGTGCTAGACGATGTTCCGTTCGCAGTGACCGCATGGGCTGCAGCGGCTTGACCACTTGCGCTTGAAATATCGACGGTGGCAGCGTCAACGCCAGCCACTGCCGCCTCAGGCACTGCGCTGTGCGTCGCCCGCAGCTGGGGCGCCCACTCGGAAATGAACTTGTCGAGGCCGGCCCGCAGCACATCCACCGAATACTCGCCGTGCATCGGCAGCACGCCTTTGCCCAGCACACGCGTCGCCACGCCATGCTTGTGCAGAATCTGAGTGGCAGACTGCTCGATGTATTCAGGCTGCCCTTCTTCAACAACCAGAACCGCACGCTTGCCGCTGCAGAAGCGCGCCCACTCATCTGGCACCAGCGGGTACGTGACGTTGAGCACGTACAACGGCACTTTGCTTTCACCAAACGTATCCGCGCAGTTGAGCAGCTCCAGCGCTCTCAGCGTGTTGTTGTACAACCCGCCCTGGAGAACGATGCCGATGTCGCTCGCGCCGCCAGCGACGAAATCGTTCATCTTCCGATCGGCGACGAACTTCACCGCCTGCGGGAAGCGCGTCTCGATCTTCTCTTTCTCCTGCGCATACGTCGAAGGAGGAAGAATGATTTTCCCGTAGTCTCGAGACGGCGCCGCCAGCGCGTCGGCCGCCGAGAACGCCGGCCGCTTGTTCGCCTTTGCCGTGAAACGCCCGTACACATGGCACGCGCGAATTCTCAGCATCAACATCACGGGCGAGTTGCTGGCCTCGGAAAGCTCGAAACCCAGCTCCACCGCCCGCACGATGTCGGGCAGATGCGGCTTCGGATCCAGCAGCCAGATCTGCGACTTCATGGCAAAAGCGTGGGTGCGCTCCTGCATGATGCTGGCGCCTTCGCCGTAGTCCTCACCCACGATGATGAGCGCGCCACCCTTGACGCCGGACGACGCCAGGTTCGCCAGCGCATCCGAGGCAACGTTGGTGCCGACCGTGGACTTCCACGTGACCGCGCCACGCAACGGGTAGTTGATGGAGGCGGCCAGCATCGCCGCCGCCGTGGCCTCAGAGGCGCTCGACTCGAAGTGCACACCCAACTCGTTCAGAATCTCTTCCGCGTCTGCCAGCACATCCATCAGATGCGAGATCGGGGCGCCTTGGTAGCCGCCTACATACGCAACTCCGGACTGCAGCAGCGCTTTGGTAACGGCGAGAATGCCCTCACCGCGAAACTCCGCGCCCTCACCGAGGCGCAGCAACTGAACTTCTTTCGCAAACGAGCGCTCAGCCATGGGTCAGATTCTCTTGATGGGCCAGGAGCGGCCGCAGTTGATGCCCATTGTTCGCAACGGGCTCCTACGCCGGCACCAGCGCCAGCACGCGCAACGGGCTGCCTGACCCATTCACGATCTTGAGCGGCGGAGCAAACACGACGGCGCCCGTCGGCGGGAGCTTGTCGAGGTTGGTGAGGCTCGCCAGCCCGAACTTGTTCGAGCCGTGCATGATCGTGTGGCAGGGGAACATCGGGTCGAAGGTCCCGGCCTGGCCGGCATCGGTCCCCACCGTTTCTACGCCGACGCCGAGAATGTCCCGCTCCTTCGCGAGGAACGGCACGCACTTCGCGTGAAAGCCGGGCGTGTGCGGCCCGTCCCCTTTGATATTCAGGAACGCATCCGCGGTCTTGTGGTGGGACCAGTCAGTCCTCACCAGCACCCACGCATGCGAAGGAATGCGGCCGTTCTTCTGCTCCCAGGCCTCCACCACTTCCTGCGTCAGCAGGAAGTCCGGGTTGGCCTTCGCCTCCTTCGACACATCTATCACGCAGGCCGGGCCGATGAAGCGGTCCATCGGAATGTTGTGCGTGCAGTTGTTCTCGTAGTCCTTGCCGGTAACCCAGTGAACGGGGGCGTCGAAATGCGTGCCCGTGTGCTCGCCGCAGGAAAAGTTGTTCCAGTACCAGCCCGGTCCGCGGTCGTCATACCGCGAGATTTCCTCCAGAGAGAAGGGCTTGGAGGGGGCAAACGGCGGCGGCAACTGGATGGTGGCCGTGGACGCCTCCAGCGGCACGGTGAGATCAATGACCTTGATCTGACCGGTGAGAATGGCGCTCATCATCTGGGACAGGGCAGCGGCGGAGGGGGTCTGGGTGCTCATGGGCCTACTCTGTGACTCATCTATATAGGGAGGGTTCGCAAACCGGCCAGATAGTTGACATCTGAAGTAATTGTCAATATAACACAGGCCTCACGCCCGCGAAATACTTCTCAAGAGGAATCCGTCAAGGTGAAGCGCATCGTCTGCCTGGGAGGCGGGCCCGCAGGGCTCTACGCAGCCATTCTGCTACGCAAGGCCCTGCCGTCCGCACGCGTCGAAGTGTACGAGCGAAACAAGCCCGACGACACTTTCGGCTGGGGCGTGGTGTTCTCGGACCAGACCATGTCCAACTTCAGCGCGGCCGACCCGGAGACCCACGCCGACATCCTCGCAAGCCTTCACCATTGGGACGATATCTCGATCCACTTTGGCGGCCAGGAGTTCCTCAGCCACGGGCACGGCTTCTCGGGCATCGCCCGCAAGCGCCTGCTCAACCTGCTCCAGGGGCGCGCACAGGAACTGGGCGCCCACCAGGTTTTCCAGCACGAGGTGCAGGACGAGGAGGAGTTCGCCGACGCCGACCTCATCATCGCCTCGGACGGGGTGAACAGCCGAACCCGCGCACGCCACGCCGCCCATTTCGAGCCGAACATCGACGTTCGCAAATGCCGTTTCATCTGGCTGGGCACCACCCAGAAGTTTTCCGCCTTCACGTTCGCATTCGAGCGCACGGACTACGGCTGGTTCCAGATACACGCCTACCAGTTCAGCAAAGACCTCTCGACCGTCATCGTCGAGACCCGCGAGGAAACCTGGAAAGCGCACGGCCTGGACCAATACGACACCGCGCAGTCCGTCGCCTTCTGCGAGCAGTTGTTCGGGCGCTATCTCGATGGCCATCGCCTGCAAAGCAATGCCAATCATCTGCGCGGCTCGGCGTGGCTCAATTTCAACCGGGTGTTCTGCAAGCGCTGGCACCAGGGCAAGCTCGTGCTCATCGGCGACGCCGCCCACACGGCGCACTTCTCGATCGGCTCGGGCACGAAGCTCGCGATGGAAGACGCCATCTCGCTCACTCGCCACGTCACCAGCACGCACGACCTGGATGGCGCGCTCAGCGCCTATCAGGAAGAGCGCAACGTCGAAGTGTTGAAGCTGCAGAGCGCAGCCCGCAATCGCATGGAATGGTTCGAGAACGTGGCGCGCTATGCACGCCTGCCTCCGCAGCAGTTCGCGTACAGCCTGCTGACCGGCAGCCAGCGCATCGGGCACGATAATCTTAAGGTGCGCGATCCAAAGTTTGTAGGCGACTACGAAGATTGGCTCGCCAACCAGTCGGGCGCCCGGGACGCGCGGCCGCCGATGTTCCTGCCGTTCAAGCTTCGGGACATGGAGCTGGCCAATCGCGTGGTGGTGTCGCCCATGGCGCAGTACTGCGCGGTGGACGGCGTGCCGGATGAGTGGCACCTCGTGCATTACGGCCATCGCGCGCTCGGCGGCGCGGGGCTCGTTTATACAGAGATGACGTGCGTCTCTCCGGAAGGCCGCATCACGCCAGGGTGCACGGGCCTGTGGAACGAAACGCAACGTGACGCCTGGCGCCGCATTGTGGACTTCGTGCACTCGCGTTCGCCTGCGAAGATTTGCCTGCAAATCGGGCACTCCGGCCGCAAAGGCTCGACGCAGATCGGTTGGGAAAAGATGGATCACCCGCTGCCCAGCGGCAACTGGCCGATCCTGTCGGCATCGCCCCTGCCCTATTTCGATGGCATCAGCCAGACACCTGCCGCCCTCACGCGCGCGGACATGGATAAGGTGCGCGACGACTACGTGCGCTCCACGAAGCTTGCCGAACAGGCCGGGTTCGACATGCTCGAGCTGCACATGGCGCACGGCTATCTGCTTGCGTCGTTCCTGTCTCCTCTGACAAACCAGCGCACCGACGAGTATGGCGGCGACGTCGACGCCCGCCTGCGTTTCCCGCTGGAGGTGATGCAGGCCGTGCGGGCCGCGTGGCCGGCGAACAAACCTTTGTCAGTGCGCATTTCTGCCACAGACTGGGTGGAAGGCGGCCTCTCCGAGCCGGACCTGCTCGCCATCGCGCGAGCCTTCAAGGCCGCAGGCGCGGATCTCATCGACGTTTCCACGGGACAGACCGTCGACAAGCAGCGTCCCGTCTACGGCCGCATGTGGCAAACGCCGTTCGCAGACCTGGTTCGCAACGAGATTGGTATCGCCACCATGGCCGTTGGCAACATTTACGACCCCGATCACGTGAACTCGATCATCGCATCCGGCCGTGCGGACCTCTGCGCCATCGCCCGCCCGCACCTCGCGAACCCCTCGTGGACGCTCGAGGCCGCAGCGAAGCTGGGTTACAAACCTCAGTGGTGGCCCAATCAATACCTGTCGGGCAAGAGCCAGCTCGAGCGCAACCTGCAACGCGCCGCCCAGACTCCGGGGGCCGTTTGAGCATGAGCTCACATCCACAATCTCTCGCGGGCCGGCATGCAGTCGTGACGGGAGCCAGCCGCGGCATCGGCGCCGTCATCGCGGCGGCACTGGCCGCTGAGGGCGCACGTGTTTCGCTGCTCGGGCGGGACCAGGCGAAGCTGAAAGAAGTGTCGGACGAGCTGGGGGGGCCGGACCACGCGACGCCGATCCCCGTGGATGTCACGAATTCCGCCTCGGTTCGCGATGCCTTCGCAGCCGCGCGCCTGCGTTTCGGGCCCGTGCATATCCTCGTGAACAATGCGGGCCAGGCGACGAGCGCCAAGTTCGCCGACACCGACGAGGCCCTCTGGAACAGCATCATGGCCGTGAACCTGACGGGCACTTACCTGTGCACGCACCAGGCCTTGCCAGACATGTTGCAGCTGGGGTCAGGGCGCGTGGTCAACATTGCGAGCATCGCGGGCCTTCGCGGTGCTGCCTATATCTCTGCCTACGCCGCTTCCAAACATGCTGTGATCGGGCTCACGCGGTCCCTGGCGCTGGAAGTGGCAAGGAAGAACATTACGGTGAATGCCGTATGCCCGGGCTACACGGACACGGATATCGTACGGAATGCGATCGCGAAGATCGTCAGCAAGACCGGACGCAGCGAAGCCGAAGCGCTGCAAAGCCTGGTGGCGACGAACCCCCAGGGACGTTTGATCAAGCCGGAGGAAGTGGCGCACACGGTGCTGTGGCTGTGTCGCCCCGGCTCGGAGAGCGTGACAGGTCAAAGCATAGTGCTGGCCGGCGGAGAGGTAACTTGAATGGGACGGGACAAGACAGGAGTCAAGGCGGTGGCCGTCAATGTGGATGCGGAGACGCGCGTTCACGATGACCACCATATGTCGCTACGGTTGTGGCTACGGATGCTCTCGTGCACCAACCAGATAGAAAACCGGGTTCGACAGAATCTGCAGGCGAAGTTCGATACCACACTGCCGCGATTCGATCTCATGGCGCAGCTCGAACGCGCCCCGCAAGGCCTGCGGATGAGTGAGCTCTCCCAGCGCATGATGGTCACGGGTGGCAACGTCACCGGCGTGACGGACGGGCTCGAGAAAGAAGGCCTCGTCGTTCGCGAGGTCGATGCCACAGATCGGCGTGTGTTCCGTGTGAAGCTCACCGCTGAGGGCCAGCGCCAGTTCGGCCGCATGGCGAGCGAGCACGAGCAGTGGGTCGTCGAACTGTTCGGTGCGCTGAGCACGAAGCAAAAGAACCTGCTGCTGGAGCTGCTGGGCGAGCTCAAGCGTCAGGTCACCGAAAAGAACGAGGCTTGAGGGGACCACAGGCATGACCGCCTTCGCGTACCAACCCAAACATTTCGACTGGCGGCTGGAGGGGCGCGTGGGCGTCATCACGCTCAACCGGCCGGAGCGCAAGAATCCGCTCACGTTCGAGTCCTACGCCGAGATGCGGGACCTGTTCCGAACGCTTGTCGAGGTGAGCGAGGTCCGTGCCATCGTCATCACCGGCGCGGGCGGCAACTTCTGCTCCGGCGGCGACGTGCACGAGATCATCGGACCGCTCACCAAGATGGATGCGGCCGGCCTGCTCCAGTTCACGACGATGACCGGCGACCTGGTGAAGGCGATGCGCGCGTGCCCGCAGCCGATCATCGCCGCCGTCGATGGCGTCGGCGCCGGCGCGGGCGCCATTCTCGCCATGGCGTCGGACCTTCGCCTGGGCACAGCCAAAACCAAGACCGCATTCCTGTTCACCCGCGTGGGCCTGGCTGGCTGCGACATGGGCGCATGCGCCATCCTGCCGCGGATCATCGGGCACGGGCGCGCGTCGGAGCTTCTCTTTACCGGGCGCGTCATGACTGCGGATGAAGGCGCCAGCTGGGGCTTCTTCAATCGGCTCGTCCCATCCGAGAGTGTGTTGGCGGACTCCCTGACGTTGGCCGCCGAGATCGCGCGCGGCCCGACCTTCGCGCATGCCATGACGAAACGGATGCTGCACAAGGAATGGGACATGTCGGTAGATGCCGCCATCGACGCCGAAGCCGAAGCGCAGGCCATCTGCATGCAGACGCAGGACTTCCACCGCGCCTACCACGCGTTCGTGGCGAAGCAGAAACCGGAATTCGAAGGGAACTGATCCGCCATGCAAGCGCGAAACTTCCTGCAATGGCCGTTCTTCACCCCTGCGCATGCCGAGTTGGCGGAAAGCGTGAACAGCTGGGCAACCCAGCGCTTCGCTCATGGAGCCGCCCACGCGGAAGACCGCGCCTCAGTAGATGCCGCGTGCCGCGAGTTGGTTCGGGATCTGGGCAAGGCCGGGTTCACCAAACATTCGGTACCAGGCAATGGGGCTGACGATGCTGCCGCAACGTTCGATGTGCGCTCGCTTGCTTTGATTCGCGAAACGCTGGCGTGGCACGACGGTCTCGCAGACTTTGCATTCGCCATGCAGGGCCTGGGCAGCGGCGCAATCACCCTCGCCGGCTCGCGTGAGATCAAGCGGCGCTATCTGCCGCGTGTGGCGGCTGGTGAGGCTATCGCGGCGTTCGCGCTCTCCGAGCCCAATGCAGGGTCAGACGTCGCTGCGATTGAATGCAGCGCGCGGCTCGACGGCGACCACTACGTGCTGGACGGGCAGAAGACCTGGATCTCGAACGGTGGCATCGCCGATTTCTACTGTGTGTTTGCGCGGACCAGTCCCGCGGACCGCCGCCCGGATGGCTCGGTCGCGGCGAAAGGCATCAGCGTATTTGTCGTCGATGCGGACACGCCGGGGTTTTCGATTGCCCGGCGCATCGATGTGATTGCGCCTCACCCCCTGGCCACTTTGTCGTTCGAGAACTGCCGCATTCCCGCCGCCCAGCGGCTGGGCGCGGAAGGCGAAGGCTTCAAGATCGCCATGCGCACGCTGGATGTGTTCAGAACATCGGTTGCAGGCGCCGCGCTGGGCTTCGCACAGCGCGCGCTGGATGAGGCGCTTCAGCACGCGAAGGCGCGCACGATGTTCGGCAAGACCCTCGCGGATTTTCAGCTCACGCAAGCTGCACTTGCGGATATGGCCACTGAAGTGGACGCCGCGCGCCTGCTCACCTATCGCGCCGCCTGGCTTCGCGATCGCGGCGAGCGGGCCACGCAGGAAGTCGCCATGGCGAAGATGACCGCCACCGAATCCGCTCAGCGGGTCATCGACCAGGCGGTACAGATGTTTGGTGGGCGCGGAGTCGTGCACGGCGAGACTGTCGAGCGGCTGTATCGGGATATTCGCGCGCTGCGCATCTATGAGGGCGCCACTGAAGTGCAGAAGCTGATCATTGGGCGTGAGCTGCTGAGTGCGACGGGTGGCGCGGCCAACAAATCGACGGGCGTCCCAGCGGCCGTGGCGATGCCCAGCGCCGCCGCAGAGACTCCCACCGCTGCTATGAAAAACACAACGGCCGACACTGATGCCGGCGCGACCACCGAGATCTCGGTCGAATTCACGGGAAGGGCCTGAGCTTGACGCGTTTACAAGTATTGCTTCCAGAGGGTTGGCCTCGTCCGAGCGGGTATAGCTGCGGTGTGGCCGCGGCCGGCCGACAGGTGTTCATCTCCGGCACCGTTGGCTGGGATGCTCAGGGCCGTTTCCCCAGCTCGCGCCTCACAGACCAAGTGAAACTGGCGCTGCAAAACATCGTGTTGATCCTCGCGCAGGCCGGTGGCAAACCGGAGCACATCGTGCGGCTCACGTGGTACGTGACCAGCCGCGATGAATATCACGCCGAGTTGAAAGACATCGGCGCGGTCTATCGCGAGGTCATCGGGCGAAATTTTCCCGCGATGACCGCTGTGCAAGTGGTCTCGCTGATGGAAAAGCAGGCGAAGGTCGAAATCGAAGCCACTGCCGTCATCCCTGATGTGGCGACCTCCTGAGCGAATCAAGTACGCCCCCCGCCCCGGACAGTGGCCCACCGCTGACGAGGCGGCCGGCTCACGCCTTTTTTCCAGGGTCGCGGTAGGAAACCTCGAGCTGGCGAGCCGCACCTGGATTCCGGCCATGGTGCCGTGGCGGGCCAGTGATGATGGGGTCGTTACGCCGGATGTGCTTGATTGGTACGCGCGGTTTGCGCGCGGCAAGCCGGGCGCAATCGTCGTTGAGGCCACCGGCATTCGTGAGGTGCCCAGCGGGCCGTTGCTGCGCATCGGGCACGATCGCTTTTTGCCGGGGTTGCGAGAGCTCGTGCAGGTGGTGCGCGAAGCCAGTGACGGGCAGACGCGGCTGTTCATTCAGCTCATCGATTTTCTGACGATTCGGCGGCGGCCGGATCCGGCGCGGTATTTCGCGCAGTTTCTGGCGCTGACGGATCGGCATCGGGCGGCGTTTGTGGCGGATCACCCATCGACGGCAGTGTCAGTGGCGAGCGTCACTCCCGCAGCGTCACCGGCGGCATCCACAGCGGGCGCGCCTTCAGCCGCAGCGGCGTCGGCTACAGGTGCAGTGTCGGCGTCAGGCGCAGCGCCACCAGTCGCTGCGGGCGAGAGGTCACTCGATGCATCGGATGACAACGTGCGCGCGTGGCTGGCCGCGTTGCCACGCGAAAAACTTGAACGCGCTTTGGAAGCGCTGGAGATCGAGGCGCTGGACGTGGGATATCGTGAGCGCGTCACCGATCTGCATCGCCCCGGCATCCGCAACCTGCCCGCACAATTGCCGGGGCTCTTCTCTGCAGCCGCATGCCGCGCACGCGAAGCCGGCTTCGATGGTGTAGAGCTGCACTACGCGCACGCGTACACCATGGCGTCATTCCTTTCGCGCCTGAACTCGCGCGATGACGACTACGGCGGCAGTGCCTCGAATCGCGTGCGGCTGCCTTTGGAGGTGTATCGCCGCGTGCGCGCTGAGCTCGGCGATGACTACCCGATCGGCTGCCGCTTCCTTGCAGACGAGTGCATTCAAAACGGCAGCAACGTCGATGACGCGGTGTTCTTCGGCACGCAGTTCGCTCGCGCAGGAATGGATTTCCTATCGCTCTCCCGCGGCGGCAAGTTCGACGACGCGAAGCAGCCGAAGGTGGGCGAAGCGGCGTATCCGTACACCGGGCGCAGCGGCTACGAATGCATGCCGTCGTACTACTCGGACGCCATCGGCCCGTTCGGGCGCAACCTCGATGCCACGGCGCGCATTCATGCGGCGATTCGCGAGGCAGGCCTCAGCACACCGGTGATCGCAGCGGGCGGCATTCATAGTTTCACGCAGGCCGAGGCGGTGCTCGCCGAGGGCAAGGCCGACATCATCGGCATGGCGCGCGCCGCGCTGGCTGACCCTGACTGGTTTCGCAAAGTCGCAACCGGTCATGGGGATCAGGTGCGCCTGTGCCTCTACACCAACTACTGCGAAGCGCTCGACCAGCGCCACCGCCAGGTGACGTGTGAGCTGTGGGATCGGGAAGGGCTGGATGAGCCCGGGGTGAAGCGATCGAGTGATGGCAAAAGGCGGTTGGTGGCGCCCGCCTGGAACCCCAAATAGAGCTCTCCTTTTTCTCTCAGCCGCCGGGCGGCTGAGAAAGCATTCCCTGAATGGGGTTCCAGGAAGCTGGACCCGCCGAACCCGGGTCAACGGGGCCGGGCTCGGCTCACCTCAACTGTGCCGGCCTTCATATTCATCGTGCCGGCGCCACCACTGGTACGGCGGCGACTGCGGGTAGCCCTTCGGTGAATCCTCCCAGAGCTCCTGGCGACCGAACGGCGTGATGTCGAGGAAGTTCCAGGTGCTGCCGAACGCTTCGGTGCCGCGGGCGGAGGTGTAGAACGTGTAGTACACGTCGTTGCCGTCGCGGAAGAACACATTCACGCGGTGATCTTCACCCTGCGGCGTAGTGACGCCGATGTCTTTGTTGAAGTCGTTGTTGGCGGAGGAATACCACGGGATCGTCCAGCCCATGCGCTTGCGATAGCGTTCGAGGTTTTCAAGCGGCGCAATCGACACCAGCACCACGTTCACCCCACGCGCATGCAGGTGATCTAGATTGCCGATGTTGTCCACGAAGAAGGAACAGCCCGGGCAACCCGCATCGGGCCAGCCATTCACGGTGGGCGCGAACATGAAGCTGTAGAGCACCAGCTGTTGTTTGCCGCCGAATAGCTCCAACAGGGACTTCTTGCCGTCGGGGCCGTCGAAGACGTAGTTCTTTTCCATCTTGAGGCGTGGCATGCGACGGCGCTCGGCGGCCAGCGCGTCTTTCTGATGGGTGAGCGCCTTTTCCTTCGCAAGCTGCGTTTCGTGGGCCGCCTTGAACTCGGCTTGCGAGACGCTGGGAGGAAAACTGGGCTGGGCAGTGGTCATGATTGCGGCTCCGTGTGGTAACAATTCAAAGACGCCGCGGCCCTCGTCGTTCCGACAAACTAGAAAACCCTCCCAGCCACCATCTCGAAGAAAACACACGAAATGCTCTTAAGCACTTGATATTAAAACCTCAAACCCCCTCAAAACCCGCTTTCCTGCCCACCCGGCGGTCGGGCACAGCTTGGAGCCGCACCCCCGCACACGGCAAACTTACCCCCCTCGAACAGCGACAACATTCGGCGGTAAACATGCGCAGGACCTGGTTTGGTACGGGCGTGCTTTTGGTGATGATCACAGCGGCGTCCTGTGCGCTGGCGGCGTCGGGTTTCGTGGTAGCCCTGCCCAACGGCTACGAAATGATTCGCGACAAAGCGGACGCCCCCACTATCGTGAAACGCAGCGGCTCGAAGGTTGTGCCGGGGCCCATCGCGGCTTACGTGGTCGTTCGCGATGTGGTGACAGGCCAGGTGATGCCCACCGCAGGCAAGCCCGACAAGAAGGCCCGCAAGCCTGCCGCGAGCAGCGAACAGCCCGCCACCACGAATGGCACTCCAGCGAATGATGGCGACAAGCCCGTGGGCGCGCCGGGGGAAGCGGCGCCGAAGCCCACCTATTTCGTGCTCAACACTGGCACAGGTGATGTGGCGTTGGGCCTGTCGCAAGAAGACTGGGCGCAACGCCTGAAGCAATTGGGGGTCGACACCCCGCCAGAGTTGAACCCGCCCCTCTTGCCCGGCGCATCACCAACAGTAACGAAATAGTTTCGAGCCCAAATGCGACCAGCCGCCCCGCCATTGCGGCCACGGCAGGCCGCGCCGATTGTTCGCCACCACACCGTCCCCTAGTCTGACGCCCACCACGCAACCGCATGCGTCGACAGGGAGAACACCCAATGCGTTCCAAACGAACGATGGCTCGCGCCGCAAGCTTTTGTACTGCCGTGATTGCCTTCAGCCTGCTCGCCGCAGCCGATGGCGGGAATCGAGCCTATGCAGCCGGCGCGGCTGACCGCTACGACGCCGCCGTCTCCAACCCGGCGCGCCCGAAAGAAGATCTGAAGCGCGACCCCCTCGATCAACCCGCCGAAATGCTGCGCCTCGCAGGCATCAAGCCCGGCATGCACGTCGCCGACCTGCTGGCCGCAGACGGCTACTACAGCGAACTAGTGAGCTACGTGGTGGGCCCCACAGGCCACGTGCTCATGCTGAACGACGCCGCATTCGACAGCTGGAGCGATGGCGCCTGGCAGGCCCGAATCGCGAACAACCGCTTGCCAAACGTCGAGCATCGGACGATCGACTTCAACAAAATGAATCTCGACACCGGCACGCTCGACGCCGTGCTGATGGTGAAGATTTATCACGACCTGTATGCCGTGGATGCGGACCCCAAGTCCAAGTGGCCGAAGAACATCAATGTCGGCGGGGTGCTGGACCAGGTGGCCCGCGCGCTGAAGCCCGGCGGAGTGCTGCTGGTGATCGACCATTCCGCCAAAGCCGGCACAGGCAGCACCGACGCCAGCGCCCTGCATCGCGTGGATGAAGCCTTCGCGCGCAAGGATTTCGAAGCGCACGGCTTCCAGCTCATCGGCCAGAGCAACCTGCTACGCAAGCCCCAAGACAAGCGCGACCAGATTTCCTACAAGGCGCCGATGCTCGGCAAAACCGACCGGTTCGTGCTCGTGTATCGCAAAAAGGCCAGCTGAGGGAAGCAGCACCAAGGACCGGCGGCGTGGCGCCGCAGCCTGAATCGCACTCAGAGGCTAAGGAAAGAGAACACCTTCCCAGCCGCCCGGCGATTGCGGGCCTCTTACGTGAGACCCGCGCCGATTCTAGGTCAGGTAAACGGGACGAACGGTATATTTTCAAGGCGCAACCGCTCCCCGCTGGTTCGACTCACGCTGGATGCGCCGGATCGTGCTCGGCGCGAGCCCGCGCGCGCTCATCATCTGCCGGAACAGGGTCGTTCGGCTCTGAAACCCAACGTTTGCCGCCACCTCATCCACCTGGGATGACGAGCTTCTGAGCATCCGCTCGGCCGCCTGCACCCTTTTGTGCGTCAGGTAGCTATTTGGTGTGCAGCCATGCACTGCTTTGAACATGCGCAGACAGTGGTAAGGCGAAAGCAGCGAAGCGACCGCGATGTCGTCGAGGCCAATCGCCGCCGCAAAGTGCGTGTTGATGAAATCCGCACCAAGGCCTACACGCCGGAATAACTCCTTCCGGGTCGCCGCGCGGACGGCGGGAATGAGCTGCGTGGTCCGCAGATCCTGTTGATGCGCGACCAGCATTCGCTCCAGCAGGAAGCGCAACTGCTCTTCGTACCAGGCTTCGTCCGTCAGCCCGCCATCGACGTGATGCCGGATGAAGTGAAGCACCGGCGTGATCTGCCGGTCGTGCCGCCGCAAGTGCTCGGAAAATTCGACCGGTGTATCGAACCCGGCGCCCTCTGGATCATCAAGCAACTTCTGACCGGAGCACCTCATCGCGCGCAACACATCCTGTGCCATACGCGGGCGGAAGAAGATGGAAAACGTCGCCACCGGCTCTCGCGAATGCACCCGGCTGGCGTAGATGCACCCTTCGTTGAGGATGATGAACGTGTCGTCGTCCACGGCCAAGCGCCGTCCGCCCACGAAACACTCCTCGCGCCCGCCCCACGCGGCCTTGATAGACAGGCGCTGTTGAAAGAGCGGGTATTCGCAGCGCCGCGTGCGCGCGGAGAGGACGCAGTTTTCCTGGCTCCAGCGCGGCGAGAACCAGGGACCGGAGCGGTTCCCCCAGCTGGATGACATCTCCCTCAGTACCACGCGGCTCTCCGGTTGCTCTCCTTGCAATCTTCTGTAGCAATCCAGAGACACGCACAAGCGGTGCGCTGCTGATTCGTGCGATCCATGCGGTGAAGTGTTCGGCGTGGGATGAAAGGTCATGTATTGGGACAAGCTGCATCCGAGGAGATACAGATCGTCACCGTGTCAGTGTTGCGATAGCAAGAGCGCGCGCCGCGTTGTGCCCACACGTCAACGCACTTCGCAGGAACTGCACCCCGGGCGTCGCGGCCTGTCCCTAGGATCGTACGCATTGCGATTTCCGTTCGGGGAGCGAACAACATCATGTCGACGTTCAAACGCTGGTTCCGGTCTCACCGCATGGCCCTGACGCTGACGGCGCTGGCCTCGCTGACTCACACTTTGTATTCACCCGCTGCAACCGCGCTGGCGCAGCAAGCCGCTGCGGCAGACAACGACACACCCATCAAGGAAGTGGTGGTCACCGGGTCCCGAATCCCGCAACCCAACCTGGAAAGCGCAAGCCCCATCCAGGTGGTCACGGCGCAGGACTTCAAGAACACCGGCAAGCAGGATGTCATCGACCTGCTGAATCAGCTGCCGCAGAACTTTCAGAACATCGCCACCGACTTCTCGAACACTTCGAACTCACTCAGCACTCCGGGCGGCTTCACCACCGCCAACCTGCGCGGCCTGGGCCCGCAGCGAACACTCGTTCTCGTAGACGGCCGGCGCCTGGGCACGGCGGACGCCAACACCGGCAACCCAAACCCCGCTCCTGACCTCGACCAGATACCGGTTGCGCTCATCAGCCGCGTGGATGTGGTGACCGGCGGCGCATCGGCGACCTATGGGTCGGATGCGATCGCGGGAGTGGTGAACTTCATCATGCGCAGGAACTTCCAGGGCTTCGAGATCGATGGCCAGCTCGGGGTGTTCCAGCACAACAACGACAACGGCTACATCCAGGGACTCGCCAACGAAGGCGGGTTCACCGTCAACCAGGGCAACGTGCGCGACGGCCGCTCGAAGGACATCTCGATCGTCGCCGGCACCAATATTGCCGACGGCAATGGCAACGTGACGGCGTATTTCACCTATCGAAACGCAGACCCCGTGACCGGCACAGGCCGCGACTACGCCGGGTGCCAGCTCTCCACGACCCTGCCGGACACGGGCTACTGCACAGGCTCCCAGAGCTCGAACTACTTCCGGCCCACGCTGACGGGGGACGAACTCACGGTAGTGGGCGACCAGTTCCTGCCGTTTCCGCAGGCCAGCTCGAGCCCGCCGCCTTTCTTCAACTCGAACCAGTACGTCTTCATGGCCCGCCAGGATCAGCGCTACACGGCCGGCTTCATGGCGCACGTAGACGTAAACGACCACTTCAAGCCCTACGCCGACTTCAGCTTCATGAACGACCGGACGACGGCGATCGTCGCGCCCTCTGGATTGTTCATCAACGCCGACCCCATCGGCGCCGACACCAACTACGACATCAACTGCAGCAACCCGCTCCTGACGCCGCAACAGGCGCTGGCGTTGTGCACCCCGGCTGACATCGACGCGGATCGCGCAGCGCCCGGGTCGGTGCAGGCCAACGTGGCGATCGGCCGCCGCAACATCGAAGGCGGCGGCCGCGAGTCGTACTTCGAGCACACGAACTACCGTGGCGTCGCCGGTTTCCAGGGCACGCTCGGCAATGCGTGGAACTACGACGCGTACGGCCAGTATTACTACACGTCGCTGTTCAACGATAACCGCAACTATCTCAACTTCCAGGGCATCGCCCAGGCGCTGCAGGTACAGGCTGGCGTCAATGGACCGGAGTGCATCAGCGGCGGTGCGTGCGTGCCTTACAACATCTTCAAGCAGGGCGGTGTCACGCCCGATCAGCTGGCGTTTCTCTATACGCCCGGAACGGCGTATGGATCGGTCACGCAGAGGATCATTCACGCCGACATCACGGGGCAGCTCGAAACTTACGGCATCAAGCTGCCCTGGGCGGATGACGGCGTCGCTGTGAACGTGGGGTACGAGCACCGCTCGGAATTTATTTCGTTCAACCCCGACGCCGCGGAGTTGTCGGGCAATCTGGCCGGGTTCGCCGGCGCTTCGGTCGCCATCAACAATGGTTTGAGCGTCTCTGAAGGGTTCGGTGAAGTGCGCGTGCCGATCGCGCAGGACCGCCCTTTCATCCACGACCTGATGTTCGATGCCGGCTACCGCCGCTCGAAGTACGACACGGCGGCAGGCAGCACCAACACCTACAAGTTCGAAGTTCAATACGCGCCGATTCCCGACATCCGCGCTCGCGGGTCGTTCCAGCACGCCATTCGCGCGCCGAATATCATCGAGCTGTTCACGCCCCAGGCGTATGGGCAGCAGAGCTTCTTTGGCGTGGACCCGTGCGCGGTGCAGCCGGGCGGTGGCGACGCAACCGCCACGCTCATCGAATGTCAGCGAACCGGTATCACAGCCGCGCAGTACGGCGATGGCACGGCCGCGACCAATCGCATTCCCCAATGTATTTCCAATCAGTGCGGCCAGGTCATCGGCGGCAATCCGGACCTGAAATCGGAAATCGCCGATACCTATTCCGTGGGCTTCACACTCACCCCGCGCTTCCTGCCGAATTTCGCGGGAAGCATCGACTACTACAACATCAAGCTCGAGGATTCGGTTGGAGCACTACCCGGCGCATTCTTGTTCCAACAATGTTTGACTACAGGAGACCCTCTGTATTGCAGTCAGGTCGTTCGCACGCCGCAGGGGGCGCTCACTGGCGCCAGCGTCGCAGGCGGTGGCTACATTCTGCAGACGGCTGTGAACATTGGTGCCGCAAAGGTTTCCGGTATCGATATTCAGGGCGGCTACAAACTGGATCTGACGGATCGGCTCGGTTCGATGACCTTTGCGGTGAACGGCGCGTGGTTGCAGCACGTTGAATCGACGCCGCGGCCTGGTGCGCACACGTATGACTGTGTTGGGCTGTTCGGCACCACGTGCCAGACGGTGAACCCGCGGTGGCGCCACACGTTCCGCGCGAGCTGGGAAGCGCCCTGGCGCACCACGTTGTCCTTGTACTGGCGCTACATCGGAAGTGTGTCCCTCGATAACAATTCGGGCGACCCGAGCCTGAACAACGCGGAGTTCGGGGAGTTCAACGCGTTCAATGCGAAGCTGCCGTCGATGAGTTATCTCGATTTGTCGGTGCAGTACAAGTTTGCGGATTCGCTGTCGATTAGGGCGGGTATCAACAACGTGTTGGACAAGGACCCGCCGCTGGTGGCCACCGAGTTGTCTGGCACGGCTTCGCCTAACAGCTATCCGACGTATGACACGTTGGGGAGGCAGGCGTTTGTAGGGTTTACCGCCACCTTCTAAATCGCACTCTCTTCAGCCGCCCGGCGTCTGAGGGCTCTATGCTGCTCCCGGCCGCCCGGCGATTGAGGGCTTCGTTGCTGCTCCCGGCCGCCCGGCGATTGAGGGCTTCGGTGGTGCCGCCGCG
>JBDTUL010000031.1:0-21289 GCA_040007735.1 Gammaproteobacteria bacterium
ACACCTTCACACCGTCCAGCGTCAGGATCAGGGTGTGACGGCTGTCGAGCCCAGCGACATAGCCGCCGCCACCGCCACCGCTCTGATTCAGGTTGACGGTGTACTCGCCATCGGCCGGGAATAGATGCTCGACGAGCATGCCGCCGCGAGTGCCGAGAGGCATTCCTTCCAGGTGAACGTCCTGCCGGGCGAACTCAGGGGCGCGGTAGATCACGCTGCTCGGCGCGGGCGACGCATTGCCCAGCGCCTGTACGCTGACATCGTGCGCGGCGACGATGTACTGGTCGAGGAACGACGGCGACACCTTCAGCACGTTCGCCACATTGTCGAAGCCATCGGCCTTCGTATCCTTGGGCAGCAGCGCGGCTGCATCGATTTTGAGACCGAGCAGATTCTCGACTTCGCGCGCGTATTCGGTGCGGTTCAGGCGATGCATCACCACGCTGCCGGGATTCGGGTTTTCCTTCGCCACGCCGTCGAGTTTCGTCTCGAGCCAGGCCACCTGAGAATCAATCGCCTGCTGGTCGGGCTGCGGCTTGTCTGGCGGAGGCATCAGGCGGCCGCGCATTTTTCGCACAGCCTCTTCCCATACCTGCGCATCGTCTGAGATGCCTTCAGGCGTCATGGTGTCGAACGCCACACCGCCGGCCCAGTCCGTGGAGTTGTGACACTTGCTGCAGTAGTGATCGAAGAACTGCCACTCGGTGGGGTTGCCGTGCACCGCGTCGGCTTCTTTGGAGTTGGCTTCTTTGGAGCTGGCTTCCTTGGAGCTGGCTTCCTTGGAGCTGGCTTCCTTGGAGCCGGCTTCCTTGGAGCCGGCTTCATTGGAGCTGGCTTCTTTGGAGCCGGCGTCTTTGGAGCCGGCTTCCTTCTTGGAGCTGGCGTCAGCAGCCGGCTTCGTATCGGCAGGCGCGCCCGCCGCCGGCGCCGAAGTCGGCGGGGCTTCCGGAGCTGTTTTGGTCTTCGCCGCCTCGGCTTCGCTCTTTTGCGGGCTGCCGACAACCGCTTGGGCCGGTTCGGAGTCTTCCGCCACAGCCGACACACAGCAGGTACCGAACGCCACTCCGAGCAGCGTGATCAGTACTCGAGTCGTCGTGCGTGTCTTCATCAACTTGCCTCTAAGCATTATCAACTCAAACGATTCCGCCGAGTTCCCGCACATGGCCCCACAGGCCGCGGTACGCATTCGCCAGGAACAACTTCGGGTCGCCCCACTTCGCATCGAACTCACCCGTGGGGGGCGCGGCCAGCACTTCGTCCGTGCCGATGCCCTTCTTCATGAGGCCGATGAGGCGATCCTTCATCGTGCTCAGCATCTGGAGCTGTACCTGAAGGTCGGCGCGCGTCTGCACCGGGCCGGTGCCCGGAATGATTCGGGTCTTGTCATCGGACAGGTCGATGAGCGCCTTGGTTGCGTCAACCATTCCGCCAATCCACCCGCCGGTCGCAACATCTAGGATGGGGTAGCTGCCGACCGAGACAAGGTCACCCGCTACCAGCACGTTCTGGGCCGGCAAATGAATGTAGATGTCGCCATCGGTATGCGCCCGCGGCAGCCAGGCATAGCGAATCTCTTCGTTGCCGAAATTCATCTTCGCGGCGGTGTAGAAGGTTTCGGTGGGCCAAGCGGCCTTGGGGCGCGGCTCGTATTGACGGTTTTCCCAGTCGCTCGTGAACTCGGCGCCAAGCCACAGCTTCGTGTTCTCATGCGCGATGATCTTCGCGCCTGCCTTGCCCAACCGCTCGTTCGAGCCAGTGTGGTCCCAGTGCCAATGCGTGTTGAACAGCGTCTTCGGGTGCGGAACCTTCGTGTGCTTCGAGATGGCCTTCAGGAGGTCTGCCGAACGCTCTCCCAGACCGCCGTCAATCATCACCACGCCGTCGGGGCCCGTGAGGATCACCACGTTGCTCCCTGCGCCGGTCACCTGCGCCAGGCTCTCCGTGATCGGCGTAATGACAATGGGGTCTGCCTTGGCGCGCGACAGTGCGCGGGTGGCCGGCAGGCACGCGAGCGACACGCAGGCCGCTCCACCCAGTGCCGTTTTCAAGAAGGCTCTTCGATCCACTTCGGGTAATGACACGCGCGCCCAGGGAGGACTTTGGGAACACGCATTGATCGTCTTTTTCACGGCTCGGTCAATGCCTCGTTGCGGATGCGTTCACAGCTCGGAACTCCATGATTTATGGGTAACATATGCCCTACAGGGGGGCAACGCGGATGTCATGAGTTGTACGCACCGGCGCATCGGACGCGCGGCTTTCTGTTTCCGGCATAGCTCCTTTCGCACCGATACCGCTAATCTGCGGCACCCACCAGGGAGATCGTCAGATGACTCGTGACCTTGGCCCGCCCGCGCAGGGTGGTATTCCGCGCGCCCAGTGGCGCGTGATCATTCTTTCGAGCCTCGGCGGCGCGCTCGAGTTCTACGATTTCGTCATCTACAGCATGTTCGCGCAGTACATCGGCGCGGCGTTCTTCCCGGCGTCCGACCCGCTGAATTCGCTCATGCTGTCTTTCACCGTGTTCGCCGTGGGATATGTCGCACGACCGTTCGGCGGTGTGGTGTTCAGCCACTTCGGCGACAAATACGGCCGGCGCCCGGTGTTCATTGTCGCCATGCTCACCATGTCGCTCGCGACGGTCTGCATTGGCCTGCTTCCCGGCTATGCGCAGTGGGGAATCACAGCATCGATACTCATGGTGGTCCTGCGGTTATTGCAGGGCTTTTGTCTCGGCGGGGAGCTGCCGGGCGCCATTACTTACGTGGTCGAAACCGCGCCCGCCAAAGCGGGTTTCGCCGCAGGGTTCGTTTTCTTTTGCGTCAATTCCGGCGTCGCACTCGCCTCGGCACTGAGCTGGGGTGTGCACGAGACCCTGTCGCCAGATGAAGTGTCTGCCTGGGGCTGGCGCATCGGCTTTCTGTTTGGCGGTGTGCTGGGTCTCATCAGCTTCTGGTTGCGGCTGTCGCTCGAGGAAACCTCCGAGTTCAAGCGCATGCGCAGCGTCACATCGAAGCAACCGTTTCTCGAACTCCTCAAATCGCATCCCGGCAATGTCGCGGTGGGAGTCGCGGCGTTGACGGCCACCGCCGGCTTCAACGGATTGCTCTTCGCCATGCCCGCGTTCCTGCCGCGCGTGATGGGCTACACATCGGTGGAAGCGATCGAAGCGCAGAACGTTGCACTGATCATCCTGTCGTTCGGTCTTCTCGCAGCAGCATGGCTGGGAGACCGCATGCCGCGCCGCTGGCTGCTCGGCGCAGGCGCGTTGGTGCTCGTGCTGCTGTCCGTGCCGTTCTTCACGGCGCTGGCCAACAAGAGCGTGAACCTGATGCTGCTATTCGCAGGCGCGGGGATCGCCGCGTCGCTGGTAAACGGAACGATGGCGGGCGTCGTCGCAGATCTGTTTCCCACGCGCATTCGGTTCAGCGGAGTCGCCGTGTCCTTCAATCTGGCGTTCTCCATTTTCAGCGGAAGCGCGCCGCTCGCGGCGGCGGCGCTGGTTCGTGCGTACGATTCGCCCGCAGCGCCCGCTTACTACATGTGCGGATGCGCAGCGATCACGTTCCTGGGCAGCCTGTTTCTGCACCGTTATGACGGACGCATCCTGCGAGAAAGTGCAACCGTGCCACTTGCCGCCGCATCCACCGTTTGAGACACAGCCGCATGCGGGCTCTTGGAATCTGGAATCAAGAGCCCTCAATCGCCGGGCGGCTGAGAGGAGAACTCTATTATTCAATTCCCGGCTAGCGCTGTTCAGTTCCCAGCTACTGCTATTCAGTTCCCAGCTACTGCGTTCTGCGCAGTTCCGCGCGTCGACTTATTGAGGTTGCCGGCAAACTCCTTAGGCTGACGCCCCGTCGACGCAACGATATAACCCGTGAGCAAGGAAATCGTCGAATCCCGCTTCACATGCTCGGGCTCGAGAAACGCTCGTGGCTGACGCCCAGCGGCGTAATCAATAGGCGTGAGCCCTTGCTTGTCGAGCGCTTCGAGTTGCGCGCCGTCGGCGACGAGCGCCTTCACAGTGCCATCCCAACCCAGTGACGCGGCGGCATGCAGCGCGGTCAGCCCCTGCGCATCCTGAGTGTTGATCGAACCGCCCGCCTCTTTCAGCAGGTGCAAACACTCAACCGCCTCCGCATCCGTCTTGAAGCGGCCGCGCGTCGGATTGAAGCTATGGCCCGTGCCCGCCGCCGCCATCAGCGGCGTTACGCCATCAGCATTAGGCAGTTCGACAATCGCCTTGTACTTCAGCAACAGCGCCACCGACTTCGCGTCGCCCACTTTCGCCGCCACCAGGAGAGGCGTAGCGCCGGTCGAAATCACCTGGTCGCCGCCGCGATCGAACACGCCATTGCGATAAGGCGGACGCAGTTTCAACTGCGCATTGGGGTTCGCCCCCGCCTTCAACAGCAGCTCCGCCACGTCGTAGCCGGTGAGGTTATCGGTGGACGGCAGATCCGGACGCCCACCGCGCGGCAGCGTGTTGAGGTCGATGGCCGAATACAGCGGCGTACGCCCGAAGAAATCCCACTTGTTGACGTCTGCGCCAGAGGCGATCAGAAAGGCCGCGTAGTCGAACCGCATGTTCGTGATGGCGAGCACCAGAGGCGTGAGCCCATCCGGGTCCGGGAGATTGATGTCTGCCTTCGCCTTCAGCAGATGCTTCGCGCATTCGATGCAACCCTCACGCGCTGCGTACAGCAGCGGCGTGAAGCCACCGTGGTTCAGATTCTTCGGCCGGCCTTCGGCAGTGACGCGCCGCTGCCAATCCCGAACCACCGACCGCGCATTGAGGTTTGCGCCGTGTTTGATCAGCAGCTGCACCATGTCCGGCTGGCTCTGAGCGGCCGCCCACATCAGCGCGGTCTGCCCGCCCCACTGCTCCACCGCATCCACCTTGGCGCGGTGGCCGAGCAGAAGTTTTGCGGACTCGACGTTGCCCGTGCGAGCCACGGCCATCAGCGCCGTCTGCCCTTCCGGATTGGGCGATTCCACATCACCACCCGCCTTCAACAGCAGCCCGAGGAGCTGCGGATTGCCCAGGGTGGCGGCTTCCATCATGGGCGACGAGCCATAGTCGTTCGACACGTTTACTTCCGCGCCTGCGCGAAGCAACTTGTCGGTGAGCTCGACGTCGCCAAAATGCGCAGCCCAGTGAAGCGCGGTGCTGCCATCCACATCTTTGGCCCGCACATCCGCGCCTTCACCAATGAGCTTCAGAGCGGCGCCGTGGTTCTTCGACTCCGCGGCATTGATCAGCGTGCCTTCCGGCGCACTCCACGCCGTGCTCATGCCAACCGCGCTGGCGCCCAGCGTGCAGAGGATGGCAGCGACAATGCGCGCGTTCATGGCCTAAACCTCAGCCAGCAGGCCGGTGCTGTTGCCGTGCTTCTCGAGCGGAATGCCCGCGCGATTGAGCAGGGTCAGCAACAGGTTGGCAAACGGCGTGTCCTGCGGATAGTGCAGGTGCTGGCCGCCTTTGATCTTGCCGTAGCCGCGCCCGAACACCACCGCCGGCAGCGGATCGTTGTTGTGCAGGTCGCTGTTACTCATGTTGCTGCCGAAGAGCAGGATCGAGTGATCGAGCAGCGAGCCATCGCCATCCGGCGTGCTGGCCAGGCGCTTGAGGAAACGCGCATACGCCTCGCTGTGATACGTCTGCACCTTCGCCAGGCGATCGAGCTTCCCAGGATCGTTCTGGTGGTGTGAGAGCGGATGGAACGCATCCGGCACGCCGATCTGGTTGTACGTCCTCATGCTGACTTCCTTGGCCATCATGAAGGTGGTGACGCGCGTGACGTTCGATTGATACGCCAGCGCGATCATCTCGAACATGGTGTCGAGTGTCTTGCCGAAGTCTTCCTGCACGCCGGTCGGCGCATCGGGAAGCTTCACGCCCGAGCTTTCCTTTTCCTTCTGCTTCTGCACACGGCGCTCGATCTCGCGCACCGAATCCAGGTAGTCATCGACCATTGCCTTGTCGCTGGTGCCCAGTGAGCGCTTGAGATCGGCCGCGTTGGCCGTGACCATGTCGAGGATGCTGCCGGTCTCTTCCACAATGGCGTGGCGTTCGGCGGCGGTGTCGCCCTGGCCGAAGAGCCGATAAAATGCCTTGCGCGGATTACTTTCCATGGGCAGCGGCTGGCTCGGCGTACGGAACGCGACCGTGCCGCTGTAGCTGCAACCGTAAGTCGGATCGCAAGCGCCACCACCGCCTTCGCCCGCAAGCTCGATGGAGGGAAGCGTCGTGTCCTGGCCGATGTGCTGAGCGGCGAGCTGGTCCGCGCTCGTGCCACCGTGCGGCGCCTGGCTTGCGGCCGGCGCGACGCAAGCGAGCCATGTGCCCGCGATGATGGCGTGAGGGCTGGGGCTTTCACCCGCCTTGTTGCGCAGGCCCGAGACCACCGTCATCTGGCTTCTGTACGGTTCGAACGGCTTCAGGATCTGCGGCAAGTCGAATGTGGTGCCGGTTTCCTTCGGCTGCCAGCGCGCCTGGATCGCGCCGTGCGGGAAGTAGGTGAAACCGAAACGCGGCTTCGGTGACGCGGCGGTGTTCGCCAGCGCCGTCGCCGCGGGAATCATCGCGTCGAGCAGCGGCAGACTGATGCTGACGCCCAACCCACGCAACACGGTGCGGCGGGACAGGTACTTCTTCGTAATGAACATGGCGGTGTGGCCTCTTCTGATGCTGACTAACGCCGCGCGGTGGTTTGCGGTCGCGCCGGAGCGGCGTCGTCTTTCCGCATTTTCCTCATCTGGAAGGGCTCGCTGTTCACGATGTGCATCACCAGCGAGGAAAACTTGTAGCCATCGTTGGCGGTCGCGCGCGTGATGGCGCGAACGGTGGGCATGTCGTGGTACTCCACGGTACGGCCCAATGCGTAAGTCATCAGCTTCTCGGTCAGCGTTTGCACGAACTGATCCGGGTTGCTCATGAGCGCCTTGCGCAGGTCATCCGGCCCATTGATCTTGGTGCCATCGGGCAGCTCGCCACTCGAATCGATCCTGGCGTTGGCCAGGCGATCTTTCTCGCGCCACTTGCCGGTGGCGTCGAAATTCTCGAGCGCGAAACCGAGCGGGTCCATCACGCCGTGGCAGGAGAAGCAGCTGGACTTCGTGCGGTGGAGCGCCATCTGCTCGCGCAGCGTGCGGGGCTTTTCGCCGGCCTTGGTATCCTTCAACGATTCGACGTTCGGCGGCGGTGACGCGGGCGGTGTGCCGCTGATGCGCTCCAGAATCCACGCGCCGCGCAGCACCGGAGCCGTGCGGTTCGGATAAGAGGTGAGCATCAGCACGCCGCCCTTGCCCAGCAGGCCCCAACGCTCAGAATCGTTCGGCAGCTCCACGCGGCGCCACTGGTCGCCCCGCACGTTCTTGAGGCCGTAGTGGAGCGCCAGGCGCTCATTCAGGTACGTGTAGTTGGCGGACAGCAGATCGAGCACGCTGTGGTCTTCACGGAACACGCTGTCGATGAACAGCTTGAGCTCCTGACGGAAGTCCTCTCGCGGGTCCGCCGCGTACGGGAAGATGTTCGCGTCCGGATCGATCTCGGCGAGCTTGCCGATGTTCAGCCACTGGAAGGCGAAGCTGGTGGCGAGTGTCTGCGAACGCGGGTCCGCGAGCATGCGCTTCACCTGCGCATTCATGACCACAGGGTCGCGAAGCTTGCCGGACACCGCCACCTGGCGCAGCTCGTCGTCGGGCACCGTGCTCCACAGGAAGAATGAAAGCCGCGACGCCATCTCGAGATCGTTGATCTTGTACGTGGCGCCCGCAGCAACCATCTGCGGCGCCGGCTCCGAGCGATACAGGAAGAACGGGCTGGCAAGAATAGCGGTGACCGTGCGGCGAATGCCGGAGTCGAAATCGCCGCCCTGTGCGTTGCGCCCGGCCGTGTAGAACTTCAGCAGCATTGCCTTTTCCGCGCCCGTGACGGGGCGGCGATACGCGCGCGTGGCCAGCGTTTCGACGATGCGATCCGCACATGGCTGCTCTTCAGCGCCATCCTTCGGGTGGCAAACAAAGATGTGCTTGCGGGCCGGCGTGTCGCTGATGCCGGTGACCGAGAACGGCCCCTTCACTTCGAACGAAGTCAGACGCAGCACTTTGTCCTGACCGCCGCCGGGCACCTGCTGGTACAGCTTGTCGTCCGATTCCGCGAATGTCTTGTGCACGAACGCGACCGCCACCTTGTGCGGGCCCGCTGTGGACTTGAAGCGAATGCCTTTGAGCCGCGCATTGATCGCGTCGACCGCAGGGTCCTGCTTCTGGTCGATGGACTTCATGTCGTCTTCGCCACCGATCTGGGTCTCGAAGAACTTCTTGCCGTCGAGGGTGGCGATGACGGTGTGCTGGAACTCCATGTTGAAGACCCAAAGGGCCTGCGCCATGTTCGCGATGTTCAGCTCATATTCGCCGTCCGCCGGGAAGTTGTGCTCGACAACCGTGCCACCGCGCGTGCCGAGCGGCAGACCTTCCACGTGGAAGAACTGCCCCGAGCCGATGGTCTTCGCGAAGTACTGCGTCCCGAGCGGCTTCACCGAAGAATCGCCAACGGCCTGCACAGCGACTGCGCGTGCCGCGGCCACGTATGAATCCATGAACGACGGGGACACCTGCAAAACGTTGGCTACGTTGTCGAAGCCATCGCTCACGTTGTCTTCGGGCAGCAGGGACACCACGTCGACTTTCACGCCGAGCAGGTCCATGACCGCGTTCGCGTATTCCTTGCGATTGAGGCGATGGAGCGCGACGCGACCCGGATCCGGATTGGCTTCGCCCGCTTTGTCGAGCGTGCCTTCCATGTACGAGACGAACGACTTGCGCGCGACGCGCGTGGGCTGCGGGTTGCCCGGCGGCGGCATGAGCTGGCCACGGAGCTTGCGAACAGCGTGTTCCCACGTTTCCGCATCATCCGGAATGCCTTCGGGAGTCAGCGTGTCGAACGCCACGCCGCCCGCCCAGTCGGTGGCGTTATGGCACTTCGAACAGTAGTAATTCAGGAAGCCCCAATGGTCGTCGGCTGGCGGGGGCGGACCCTTTGCGGTATCCGGGACCTTTTCCGAGGCGGACTGCGGGCCGTCGGCCGCCTTCGGCGCGGCACTGTGGGAGGATTCCGAAACGCCCGGGGACGGCGTCGACGGGGTGTCTGGCCGGGCTTCAGCTACGGCGGACGGCGCGGGAGTCGACGTCGAGTCCGCGGCCCAGGCGAGCACGGTGAAACCGCAGACGCCGGCTGCAAGGAGGAATCGCCAGAGCAGTCTGTTTCGAATCAATTTCGTCCCGCCATGTTGACCACTATTTCGATGCGCTCGCCAGGGGTGCGCGACAGTCGATGGACCACCTGATAATAACGCGCGAGGTCCGCAAAACTTCCTCCGGAAACGACGCTTTTTCCCCTCCGACCGAGTGTTGGACCAAGTCCGGAACTGGCTCCTGCCAGAGCGCGTCCACCCGCCCTGCAGATGGGCAGCGCGTGCAAAGGAGCTGTTTCGATTCGAGAAAGATGAGCATGCTAAGCGGGTTGCCAGAAAACGCCGGAAGCCTCGCTCCATGACAGTCGTCTCGAATCGCCGAAAGTTCCTCAGGGCCACACTGGGCACCGTAGCCGTTGCCACCCTCTCTGAATGGACTCCGCTGCCCGCTTACGCAAGGGAAAAGGTCACCAACCTCACCGCGGCGCGCTTGAACGACCGAATCTCTGTCATCAGCGGCGCTGGAGCCAACGTGGTGGCAATGAGCGGGCCCGAGGGCGCGCTGCTCGTGGATGGGGGCCTCGCTGCCAGGTCGGGCGAGCTAGTGAAAATGGCGCTGGCGCAAACCTCCGCTAAACGGGTGCACACGCTCATCAACACCCATTGGCATCCGGAGCAGACCGGCTCGAATGAGCGGCTGGGCAAGGCGGGCGCGCGAATCATCGCGCACGAGAACACCAAACTGTGGCTTGGCTACCAGACTCCCCTGCCCTGGGAGGGCACGCAGTACGGGCCGCTGCCGCCGAAGGCGCTGCCGAACAGCACGACGTTTGGTTCAGGGTCGCTGGATTTCGGCGGGCAGAAGGTGAACTACGGCTACCTGCTCCAGGTGCACACGGATGGCGACCTGTACGTGCAGTTCCCGGATTCGAACGTGCTCGCCGCGGGCGGCGCCGTGTCTTCGGAGGGCTGGCCCATTATCGATTACAACACCGGCGGCTGGATCGGCGGGCTGGTGGATGGCCTCAAGACCCTGATCAAGCTGTGCGACGAGAAGACGCAGGTGATTCCGGCGAACGGCCCGATCGTCATGCGCGCGGATCTGCAGGCCCAGGCGGAGATGTATGCCGCGATCTACGATCGCCTGCAAAAACTGATGCGCAAAGGATTCGGCCCCGACGAAGTCGTCGCCACCAACCCCACGAAAGAGTTCGACGCAAAATGGGGCGACCCCACCCAGTTCACGACGATGGCGTTCAAGAGCCTGTGGGGCCACTTCGCGCCGGATGCGTAGCGCTGCAGCCCACCGCCAGCCGGCGACAAAGGCACGGCGCGAACAACCGCTCTCTAAGCGCGCGCGCCGTGGCTGATAATGCGCCTCGCAACACCCCGCGCCCATGCATACCCGAAACCCCGGCTACTTCTTCGCAGCAGCCAACCCATCCACGACATAGCTGGCGATATCCTTCAACTCATCCGCCGAATAAACACCGCGAAACGCCGGCATATTATTCCGCCCGCTACCCGTCACAGCGATGATCTTGTCTGCCCCCTGACCCGCAACGAGCGATGGCCCGCCCCCGTGCCCGCCCTCGCCCGTCTCTCCATGACAAGGCAAACACGCAGCCTTGTAAATCTTCTCCCCACTACTGCGATCAACCGCACGCGCGGCACCGGCCGCGGGCCCAGGCAGCGCGCCCGCTGCACGCGGCGCTGACATTGAAGGCTGAGCAAGCGACTCAATCTTCCCTTCCAGGGAAAACATCCAGATCCCATCGCCTCGTTTGCCATTCGCAAACAACCCGCCCCCGGCATGAACGACAACATACTGTTTGGAACGGTGCTCAAACGTAGTCACCGTAGTGTTCACCCCAGCATCAGTCATGAACTCCCAAAGCTTCGCACCGTTACTCTTGTCGAGCGCCGTCAGCCGCCCATCCGCACGCCCCACGAAAAGCAACCCACCTGCAGTCACCACTGACCCGCTGTAACAAATTTCCCGCCACTGCTGCCGCCACACGAGCCGATTCGTGGTGACATCGAGCGCCGCGAGAATGCCGCTGTCATCCACTTCGGCCTGACCGAAGCTGCCGCCCATGTAAACCTTGTTAGCACCCGGCGGTTCGAGTCTCTGCCGAGCCCAGAACGTGCTGATGCGATCGGACGCGCACACATACAGCAGGTGCGAGTCAGGGTCGTAAGAACTCGGCGGCCAGTTCGCGCCACCCATCGTGCCCGGCTTCACCGACACAGGCTCGGTCCAGAACGGCGTGAATATCCGCCCTTTGTTAGGCAACTCCGTGCTGCCAGGCGCGAGCCGCACCCCATCGGGAATCATGTCTATTTCCTGAGGCACTACCGCATCACCCACCGGATACGGCTGGGTTGCCGCCGTGGCCTGACGCGCCTCCTGAGGAACGGCTTTCTCGCCGATGCCGACCAGAGGTTTGCCAGTCTCGCGATCCAGGATGTACGCCCAGCCGGTCTTCGACACTTCGACCAGACCTTTGCGAATCGTGCCGCCGACGCTCGCGTCGAACAGCACCACGGGATTCGGCGAGTCGTAGTCCCAGATGTCGTGATGAACCAGCTGGAAGTGCCAGCGGTACTTTCCGGTCTTCGCTTCGAGCGCCACGATCGACACCGAAAACAGATTGTCGCCGCGGCGACCGTCCGCATGCAGATCCGGCCCGGGATTGCCGGTGGAGAAGTAGATCAACCCCAGTTGCGGGTCGACGGCAGGCGTTTGCCAGATCGCCGCGCCGCCCCGCGTCCACGCGTCACTATCGCTTGGCCAGGTGTCGTGCCCGAACTCACCGGGCCCTGGCACGGTGTAGAACGTCCAACGTAGTTTGCCGGTCTTCGCGTCGTACGCTTTCAGGCGGCCGCGCGTTCCCATTTCGCCGCCGTTGAAACCCATGATGACCAGGCCGTCGTAATACAGCGGCGCGGCGGTGATGGCGTACCCGTCTTGCCAGCGTTCTGCTTCGATAGACCAGATGACTTTGCCCGTGCGTTGATTAAGCGCCGCGAGCCGGGCATCCGTGTGACCGACGAATACCTTGCCCTCTCCGAGAGCGACTCCGCGGCTGACTTTACCGATGGGGCTCCCGCCACGCGGGTCCGGGTTACCGTGATAGGTCCAGAGAATCTTGCCGGTGTCGACGTCCATGGCGAACACATCGTTCACCCCATTCGCAACGTAGAGCACGCCTTCGTACGTGAGGATCTGAGCTTGCCCGGCGTGTGCGGGACCAGTAGCCGAACCCATGCTCGTGCGCCACAGGCCCTTGAGCCCCGCAACGTTGTCACGGTTGAGCAGGGTCAGCGGCGAGTAGCGTTGATTGGCAAGTGTGCCGCCGTTGGTGATCCAGGCGGTGGTCGGCAATGCGGTGAGCTGCGCGGCTTTGAACGCGGGCGCGGGTTTGATGGCGGTGTCGGCTGCGTGAGCAGCCAACGGCAACACCATGGCTACGCAGACGCACGAGAAAAGCCACGCCGCAGCCTCCTTGAGCCTGTTTCCGTATCGCACTCGCCGCCCCCTTTCGCTGCGCCTGGTTCATAGCGAACCGAAAAACGCCCGCATATCCGCGGCAACGACCTCAGGCTCCTCCCATTCCAGGAAATGCCCCCCGGCATCCGACTCATTGAAGCGCACGATGTTGTACAGGCGCTCAGCCACCTCGCGTGGAGGCGGCACCATGTCGTGCTGAGCGATCAGCGCGGCGGTGGGCACAGTAACCCGCCCGGTAAGCCGCGTCTCTCGCGAGAATTCGTAGTACAGCCGCATCGAGGAGCCAATCGTCTGCGTCGCCCAGTAGATGGTGAGGTTGGTCAGCAACTCGTCCTTCGAGAAACGTGACTCCACGTTGCCCTTCGTGTCGCCCCAGCGCTGGAACTTCTCCACGATCCATGAGGCGAGTCCCGCAGGAGAGTCGTTCAGCCCAACTGCCTGCGTCTGCGGCTTGCTGGAATGCAGGGTGGCATACGCCAACTCGGTGCTTGTCCACTTCTGCAGATCGCGATTGAACTTCAGCTCCGCTTCGCTGGGCGGCTTGTCGCCCTGGTAGGTCACGCCTCGCAGCAGCCCGCTGATATGTGCGCCAATCACTTTGTCCGGATGCGAGAGAGAGAGTTGTTGAATGATGCTGCCGCCAATGTCGCTTCCGCGGAGGGCGAAACGCTGGTAGCCCAGCGTCTCCGTCATCAGCTTCGTCATGCGCTCCGCCATGGCCTGAATGGCGAAGCCGCGTTCCCTGGGAATATCCGAGAAACCAAAGCCGGGAAGCGAGGCCACCACGACATCGAAGCTGGGCGCATCGGGCGCGCCATGCGCGGCCGGGTCGGTGAGCAGGGGAATGATCTTTTGAAACTGCACGAAGCTGCTCGGCCAGCCATGCAGCAGCAGAATCGGGATGGGGTGCGGCCCTTTGCCGCGCTCGTGGATGAAGTGAATGCGGACGCCGTCGATCTCGGCCCGATACTGATGGAACGCGTTCAGCTTCTTTTCCTGCGCGCGCCAGTCGAAGTCCTTCGCCCAGTAGGCGACCAGTTCCTTCAGGTACTGCGTGTCCGTACCGTAGTCCCAGCCGCTGCCGGCAATCTGGTCCGGCCAGCGTGTCTGGCGCAGGCGCGCCTTGAGGTCACGCAGCGTCTCGTCGGACACATGGATCGTATACGGCTCCGCCATTCCACTCTCCGCGCGGCACGGCGCCGCGAAAGCGCAGGTTACGGCAAGCAGCAGGCCTGCGATTTGAAACGCGCGCATGGGTTTGAATCCTCCTGAGGGCGGCGGAAGCCTAAACGATTCGCCGGAATTGTGTGTAGCTCGCGGCTCGACTACTGTCCGCGCCATGATCAAGCCGTACATGACTCTATTAGGTCTCGTCGCCGCTTCGGCGGCCTCGATCGCCCACTCTGCGGACTTCCGAACGCTCGACTATGGCGCTCAGTGCCAGAACCTCCCGGCGCTCGAAGCGGCGCAAGGCTCGACACCGTTCGATGCCCAACTGCCCTCCGGATATGAGTACGCTTTTCGCGGTCGCTTCGAGAACCACGACGTGGTGTTCGGCTACTCGTGCCGCGCTGGCGCTTTGTACCGAGGCGCTTACATATTCGACGTGCGCGACCAGGCCGAGGCCTCCGCGCTCTACCGCCAGCTGAAGAAGCGCGTGACTCGAGAGCGCGGCAAGCCCACGTACGACTTCGCCTCAAACGAATATCGCCAGAAAATGGCCGCCGTGGGTGCCACGCTTTCCGCTACCGACACGGAAGTGGCATTCTGGAATGGGAAGCGAGATGAGGCGCACCTCTCGGTGGCCGAGCCTTCAAAGACCAGAGGCTGGCGGGTGAGCCTCAGTTACACCGCTGACTGAAGGGCAGCATGTCGAGTGGGCGACGTGCGCCCGTTCGTACTGATGGCCCTCAAGAGCCTGTGGGGCCACTACGCACCCGACGCGTGAGACCTCGCAACCTCGCCCATCAATTAGATCCAGTGAAACCCTCGAGCGAGCACACCCAGCAGCACGCCCGCAAGCGTGACGTAGAGCAGCAACGCCCAGACTTTCAGTGAGGCGAACTTTTCCTCGATCGACATGAACCGCGCGACGCACAAATCCTTGAACTCGCGTAGTTCCTGGCGAACGCTGCGGATATCCACCTTGATTTCCGAGATGTCCGCGCCAATGTGCGTGACATTCGACTCGAGCCTTGTGACACGTTCTTCCACGTTATTCTCCCGAGACTTTACTGGCATCGCATTCATCACCTGCCTCCTGGCCCAACGTGAGCGACATTGCGGCATTGAACGCCGAAACATCGACACGCTCGATCCGGATGCATGGTGCAAACGTATAGAAATACCTGCGAGCCAGTATTCCGACGACGGGCCGAGCCGTCAATGACAAGAGAGTCACGAAAGTACGAGGCGACTGCTCGATCAGTTCTTCGCAGCCAGCTTCTGTAGCAACGCAGCCGTATCCTGATGCGGCTCCGGTGCGCTAACGCCGGCCCGTCCGGTGCCGCCGACCTTCCCAAGGGCTACATCCAGCGCCTTCATACCGTTCCGATCCTGCGCATCCAGATTCGCCCCACTGTCGGCGAGAACCTTCACGTAATCATTCCATCCCCACAACGCAGCTCCGTGCAGTGCCGTCTGCCCCGAGTCCCGCGCAGCGTTGACGTTGGCACCCGCTGCGAGAAGCAGCTTGCCCGCCTCAATGCACTGCTGCTCGTTCCTGAATCGAGCACGCGTATCAATGGTGGTCGAGCCAACACCCGCAGTTGCCATGAACGGCGTGATTCCCTGCACGCTAGCCAGATCAACGCTCGCCCCATGCGCGAGCAGCAGGCGAATCGATCCCACGTCTGCGGCCTTCGCGGCACGAAGAAGCGGCGTGGCGCCAATGGTAAGCATCGGGTCGCCACCGCGATCCTGCCCGAGCGACCGGTACGGTGGAAACAGCTTCAGTTGCATGTTCGGATTGGCGCCCGCCTTCAGCAACAACGCCACGACATCGAGCGCCGTGGTCTGGTCCGACGATGGACGGTCCGGCCGGCCACCGCGCGGCACGGTGTTGTAGTCCACGGAGGAATACAACGGCGCGCGGCCCCACGTATCCCACTTGTTCGGGTTCGCACCGGCCTTGATCAATGCAGCCGCGGCATCGAACCGCCCGTTGAGCGTCGCCATCAATAACGGACTGATGTTGTCGGGATCACCCAGGTTGATGTCGGCACCGCCCTTCACCAAGCTCAACGCGCAAGGCGCACAACCTTCTCGCGCGGCGAGCAGCAGCGCTGTGAAACCGCCCGCAGGCCGATTCTGCGCGCGCGGCTCAGCCGTTATCTGGCGCGGCCACTGCCTGATCTGCGAGCGAGCATTCACATCCGCATGATGTGTGATGAGCAGCTCAACCATTTCCGGCTGGCTCTGCGCGGCTGCCCACATGAGCGCCGTTTGCCCTCGCCACTGCTCGACCGCGTTCACGTTGGCACGGTGAGACAGCAACAGCTTCGCCGCATCGACGTGATTCGTGCGGGCGACTGTCATCAACGCGGTTTGCCCTTCCGCGTTAGGCGATTCGACATCAGCTCCCGCCTTCAGGAGCAACGAAAGCAGTTGAACGTCGGCGCGCTCGGCCGCTTCGGACATAGGCGTGACGCCATAGTCGTTCACGGCCTTCACATTCGCGCCAGCCTTGATGAGCCGCCCTACCAGGTCCGCATCGCCGTTGTGAGTGGCCCAATGCAGCGCCGTCGTCCCGTCGGGCGAGCGCTCGTTTACAGCCACGCGCTGGTCGATGAGCGAGACTGCCGCATCCCGATTCTCGCCACGAACCGCATCGACGAGCGACGCGGCGACGGCTGACACAGCGAAGGCTCCCAGAAGCCCTGCGAACGCGGCGACTCGCAGGCTGCGCATGCTCAGATTTCCGAGAACTGCCCGGTGCTATCGCCGAACGATGCCGTTTCGATGCCCACCTTGTTGAGCAGCGCCACGTGCATGTTGGCGATGGGTGTGCGGTCGGGGTAGCGCAGGTGCTGGTTGCCTTTGACCCTGCCGCAAGCTCCGCCCACGATGGCCGAGGGCAGCGGGAAGTGATCGTGCAGGTTGCTGTTGCTCATGTTGCTGCCATAGAGCAGCACCGAGTGATCCAGCATCGTGCCCTCACCATCCGGCATCTCGGCCAGCTTCTTCACGAACTTCGCGAACATCTGCGTGTGATAGGCCTGGAGCTTCGCCAGCCGCTCGATCTTCTGCGCGTTGTTCTGGTGGTGCGAGAGCGGATGGAACGCATCCGGAATGCCGATGAAGCTGTACGCCTGGTTGCTCACTTCCGCGGCCATCATGAACGAGGCCACGCGCGTGAGGTTGGCCTGGAACGAGAGCGCCATCATGTCGAACATGAGCTGCATGTGCTCGTTGAAGTTGTTGGGAATGCCGGCCGGCGCATCCGGCAGCTGCATGGCCGACAGATCCCGATGCGACAGCTTCTCCACGCGCCGCTCTATTTCGCGAACGGTGCCGAGGTAGTCCGACAGCGCGGCCTTGTCACGCGGGCCCAGTGTGCGCTCGAGGTCCGCCGCATCCCGCCGCACCAGGTCGATGATGCTGGCGTTCTCTTTTGCGAGCGCCTTGCGCTCTTCGGCGTCATCACCCTGGCCGAAAAGCTGCTGAAAGAGCTTGCGCGGGTTGTGCTCCATCGGCAGCGGCGTCGACGGGTCGCGAAACGAAATAGTCTTGCCGTAGCTGCACCCGTAGTTCCGATCGCAGGAGCCCTCGCCCCCCTGCTCCTCGGTCGCAATCTCGAGCGACGGCAGTGCCGTGTCCTGCCCGATGTGTTTCGCTGCGATCTGGTCGATGGTCACACCGCCGTAAGGGTCGTGACTGATTCGCGGCGGCACGCAGCTGAGCCAAGTGCCCGGAGTGATGGCGTGCACCGGAGCCGCAACCGCAGATTTGTTCTCCAGCCCGCTGATGATAGTAAGGTGCTTCTGGAACGGCGCCAGCGGCTGCAGGATGGGAGGCAGGTCAAAGTTGGCACCCTCGGCCTTGGGCGTCCACTTGTCCATCACCGCTCCATGCGGGAAGTAGATGAAGGCCATGCGCGGTTTGGGCGCGGCTGCGGTCTTCGCCAGCGCGGTGCCCGCTGGAATCATCGCATCCAGCAGCGGCAGCGCGACTCCGACGCCCACGCCGCGCAGAACGGCCCGGCGGTTGAGATGCTTCTTGAAGAACGTGCTCATCGGTTGCTCGCCACCTTTTCGCCTGCCGGGCGCTCACCCGCCGGCACTTCATCCATCAGAAACGCATCGCTCCCGAGGATCCCCAGGATGATCGACGACAGGCGATAGTCCTGTTTCGCAGACTCGCGCACGATCGCGCGCACACGGGGCATATCGTAGTACTTCACATTCCGCCCCAGCGCGAATGTCATCAGGTTCTCTGTAAAGGTCTGCACGAACTGACCGGATCGGGCGGCCAGCGCGTTGCGCAGATCGTCTGGCCCGTGAAGCGCAGTTCCGTCGGTGAGCTGGCCCGCCGCGTCGATGGCCATGCCCGCATCGATATCCTTCATTCGCCACTGACCGATGGCGTTGAAGTTCTCGAGCGCCAGGCCGAGCGGGTCGATCACTCCGTGACAGCCCTGACATGACGGCAATGCCCGGTGGGATTCCAAACGCTGACGCACCGTGAGCGCCGCGCCACCCTCCTGCGTCTCCACGAAAGCCTGCACACTCGGCGGTGGCGCCGCGGGTGGCGTGCCCAGGAATTTCTCCAGGATGTAGGCCCCGCGCAGCACCGGCGTGGTTCGGTTGGCGTAGGACGTTGCCATCAAAAAAGCGCCCTTGCCCAGCAATCCTTTGCGATAGGAGTCTGTGAGCACGACTCTCTGGAACTTGCCCCCGCGCACGCCCTTGATGCCGTAGTGAAGCGCAAGGCGCTCATTCACAAAGGTGTGATCGGCGGTGAGCAGATCCAGAACACTCCGGTCCGCCTCGAACACGCTGCCGATGAACAGGGCCAGCTCCCTCTGGAAGGCGGGAATCAGATCCGCTGTGTAGTCGGGGAACAGGTTGCGATCCGGATCCACGAGCTCGAGCCCGTGCACATTCAACCATTGAAACGCGAAGTTGGTCACCAGCGCGTGGGCGCGCGGGTCCGCGAGCATGCGGTGGACCTGCGCTTCCAGCACCTCCGGCTGGTGCAACTTGCCGCTGGCGCCGAGCTCGATGAGCTCGTCATCCGGCGGCCGACTCCACAAGAAGAATGAAAGCCTCGACGCCAGATCCGGGTCGCCGATGCGGAAGGCCTGGCCGGCCACCGCGTTCGCAGGCGGCGTGTGACTTCGATACAGGAACTTCGGGCTGACCAGGATGGCCATGACGCCCTTCTGGATGCCGGTGTCGAAGCTTCCCTGAGCGCGCCCGCCTTTGTAGAACGCCAATGCGCCGGCGAGATCGTCAGAGGTCACCGGGCGCCGAAACGCCTTGCGAGCCACGCTTGCCAGAATCTGTTCGGCGCACGGCTGCTCTTCGGCTTCACTCGCGGGGTGACACACAAAGAGTTTCTTGCGGCTCGGCGTGTCGCTTACGCCCTTTGCGCCGAAGGGGCCCTTCACTTCCAGGTTGCCCAGGCGAGGCCCGCCGGAGTTGCCGTCGACGCGGAAGCCCATGCCGGTGACCGGCACGAAGGTGTGGAGTATCTCGTTCGATTCCGCCGCGGTCTTCGCAAGGAAGGTGACGCCGATCTTGTGCGGGCCGGCCGGCACGCGCCGGCGGATATTCTTGAACCGATCGTTGATCATCGACACGCCGGCGCTCTGCTGCAGGTCCACGGCATCGAGGTCCGCCTTGCCCCCGAGCTTCGCGTCGAACACACGCACGTCATCTATCGTGATGATCAGCGTGTTCGGGTCCATCACACCCCAGAGGTAGCCTGCACCAACGAGGCCGTTAATGGTGAACTCGTAGTCGCCGTCGGCGGGAAAGTCGTGCTCCACGAGCATGCCACCGCGAGTGCCCAGCGGCAGCCCTTCCAGGTGCACGTACTGGCTCGCCTCAGGCGGGCCTTGATAGATTTTGCTCACCGTGCGCGCCGTTGGGTTGCCCAACGCCTCGATGCTCACCTGGCGTGCGGCCGAGAGGTATTGCTCCAGGAACGCAGGTGACACTTTCAAAACGTCCGCCACGTTGTCGAAGCCATCGCTCTTGTCGTCCCGGGGAAGCAGCGATGCGGGCTCGATCCTGACGCCCAGCATGTCGTCGACCGCATTCGCGTATTCCGTGCGATTGAGGCGATGGAGACCTACGAAGCCTGGATTGGGGTGTTGGCCCGCCGCGCCATCCAGAAAACCTTCCATGGTGTCGATGAAAGCCTGGCGCGACTTCGCATCCGGTTGCGGCTTGCCCGGAGGGGGCATCAGCGTGCCGCGAAGTTTGCGAACAGCCTTTTCCCAGATCTCCGCGTCGTCCGCGGCGGTGTCGGGCTGCATGGTGTCGTACGCGATGCCGCCCGCCCAGTCCGTGGCGTTGTGGCACTTCACGCAGTAGGTTTCCAGCAATTGCCAGTTAGCCTGCAGCGAAGGCGCCGGGGCATCGGTATGTGCCGCGGCCTTGGGTTCAGCCTGCGCGCCGGCCCGCGCGGCGACTAATGCGCAAATCAACGCTGAGAGAATCGTCCGCACCATGGGCAATACAGGCACCGGCCAGGAATCCGGCGATTTATAGCACTGTGAGCCCCCGGATCCGGGGTGATCTGCGGCGCAGACCACCCCTCGATCCGTTCCTGCTCCCGCCTACCTGGCGGGCTTCACGAACTTGAGCGTGAACCGGTCGGATTCGCCAATCGCGGCGTACTTGGCGCGATCCTTGTCGCCTTCCGCGTAGTTCGGCGGCAGCGTCCACACGCCCTTCGGGTAATCCTTCGTGTCCTTCGGGTTGTGGTTGATGTCCGAGCGACCCGCGAGCTTGAAACCCACGGACTCGATGAGCTTCACCGCGTAATCCTCACCCACGTAGGCGTTACCGCGCACCGTGGGCGCGTAGTTCGGGTCGTTATTCCGATGCTCTTCCACCCCGAGCACTCCGCCCGGCTTCAGCGCGCGAAACGCGGCGGCGAACACGTCCTTGTCCATGCCCTGCCACGCCCAGTTGTGAATGTTCCGGAACGTGACGACCAGGTCGGCCGTGCCATCCGGGGCAATCTGGAGTTTGCCGGGGGCCAGCACTGACCACTGCACTTCGCTGTACAGGTCCGGGTGCGAATCCAGCAGCTTTTTCAGCTCGGCGTTGTACTTCATGTCGCCCGGCTTGTCGGACGCAGGGTCCATCGCGGCCGCGTAGAACTTGCCGCTGCCCTTCACATAGGGCGCGAGAATGGAGGTGTACCAGCCGCCGAACGGCCACAGCTCCACTACGGTCATGTTCGGTTGAATGCCGAAGAACGCCAGCGTTTCGACCGGATGGCGGTATTGGTCGCGCGCCTTCTGCTCAGGGGTGCGGTGATCGCCGTTCACCACGTCCTGGAGCTTTTTCAACGCCGCGCCCGAGGTCCAAGGCCTGCTCACGGTACGCGCGGGCCGGCC